>DASWWB010001343.1:0-5301 GCA_036406115.1 Herpetosiphonaceae bacterium | reverse complement strand
TGGCGGTGGCCGGAGACTATCTGCTCTGGAGCAGCCGCGAGGAGACCGCCGCCCTGCCGCGCCAGCAGCTCAGGGCGATCCATCTGCCGTCCGGCCGCATCGATCAGCTGGCCGATCTGGCGACGCTCAGCACGATCTACTTCGACGCCGACGCCGGCTGGGCGGTCTGGAACGAGGAGCAGCAGATCAAATCCGTCCGGCTGGGCTCCGGCGAGAAGGCCGCGCTGGTCGAGGACATCGGCGAAAACGCCCAGTACACCCGGCCCAGCGTCGGCGGGATCAACCTGGGGCGGACAGGCGTGATCTGGAAAGAAAACACTGGCGGCCAGGTGCCGACCTTCGAGCTGCGCCTCAAGCCCCAGGGCTCCAATGAATCAATCAGCTATGGCAGCGGAACCGGCGACATCACCTTTGACTTCAGCGACGGCGCCGTCGCGTCGTGGGAAGACTCGACGCGATCCGGGCGGCCCAGGTTGAACGTCTCGCTGCTGCTCGCCGGCCAGATCTGGAGCCAGCCAAACGTCAGCGCCGACGCAAGCGGCGCCGCATCGACGCTGCTGAGCGGCCCCTACGTCCTGTGGCTCGAGCGCGGCTGCCCATCCGCGCCCAGCCGCGCCTGCGAACGGGCCTGGGCCACCCACTATTTCCTCGGCTTCACCTTCGAGCTGCCCTTCATGCCCGTCGACGCCGCCCGCGACTCCGTCATCTGGACCGCCGAGCGCCAGGGCGCGACCGACCTGTACGCCGGGCCGCTCAGCGCCCTGCTGCCGCCCGCCAGCGCCGGGCCGCCGCCCGCCGGCTCGGGCGACCGCTATTTCCCCGAGACCGGCCATGCCATGCCGGCGGTTTTCGCCGCCTACTGGCAGCGCAACGGCGCCACGCCAGCCTTCGGCCTGCCCCTCACCACCAGCTACGGTGAGCTTAACCGCGACCTCAAGGCGCCGTTCATGACCCAATACACCGAGCGCCAGCGCTTCGAGCGCCACCCCGAGCAGGCAGGAACGGCCTACGAGATCCAGCTCGGCTTGCTGGGCAAAGAGCTGCTGGAGGCCAACCGCCGCGACTGGCGCCGCGAGGGCCCGTTCCCGCCCGAGGAGCGGCTGAGCGGCCAGTGCGTGACGTTCGCCGAGACTGACCGCGAAGTCTGCGGCGCGTTCCTCGATTACTGGCGCGGCCACGGCCTCGATCTCGGCCAGCCCGGCGTGAGCCGCGAGGAGTCGCTGGCCCTGTTCGGCCTGCCGCTGACGGTGTTGCACTACGAGACCAATCCCGACGGCGACCGGGTGCTGACCCAGTGGTTCGAGCGCGCCCGCTTCGAGTTCCATCCCCACAACGCCGCGCCCTACCAAGTGCTGCTGGGCCGGATCGGCGACGAACTGCTGACCCAGCGCGGCTGGTAAGCGCCGCCGACGCGCATCAGCCCCGGGGCATCCCGCGCCCCGGGGCTGACGTATGTCGGTCTGCCGGCCCGCATGGCGCCAAAATCGGGCCATGCGCATGGTTGCCGGCCGGGGCCGGTAGTATAATGCCGGCGAGCCTTGTGACAGCGCCGTCACGCCAGCCGCCTCGGCGGCCGGTCCGGCGCAGCGGCGAATCAGTGGCGATTCGCCAGGAGGTTGATTGATCTGCCCCATCCGCCCGCCACGCCCCGTCAGCTCCCCGCAGCGCTTGGCGCCACGCCATGCCGCGCCATCACATTCCCTCGGTTTGAACGAAAGGAAGCAACAGAATGACGGTTCAGGAGCGCCAGATCACTGGCCAGCCCGACGAATCGGTCCGTTCGCGCAAAGAGGCGATCATCGCCCACTACCGGAAGGTCCGCTCGTTCACGGAAAAGCTGTGCGAGCCGCTGGTGACCGAAGATTATGTCGTTCAGTCGATGCCTGATGTCAGCCCGACCAAGTGGCACATCGCCCACACCAGCTGGTTTTTCGAGACCTTTGTCCTCGGCCAGGCCATCCCCGGCTACCAAACTTTGCATCCGCGCTACGCCTATCTGTTTAATTCGTATTATGTCACCTTGGGCAAGCGCCACTGCCGGCCCAAGCGCGGCCTGATCTCGCGGCCGACCGTCGAGGAGACCTTCCGCTACCGCCAGTATGTCGACGAGCATATGCTGGAGCTGATGGACCGGATGGACGACGAGGCCTTTCTCCAGTGGGAGCCGGTGCTCCAGCTCGGCTGCCACCACGAGCAGCAGCACCAGGAGCTGATGCTGACCGACATCAAGCATGTCTTCGCGGAGAATCCGCTGCGCCCGGCCTACCTGGAGCAGGTCCATCCGCACCGCGAGAGCGCGCCGCCCTTGCGCTGGCATGAGTTCGGCGAGGGCGTGCGCTGGATCGGCTTCGAGGGCGACGGATTCGCGTTCGACAACGAGGGACCGCGCCACCGCCAGTTCGCCGACGCCTTCCGCCTCGCCTCGCGGCTGGTCACCAACGGCGAATACCTGGCGTTCATGGAGGACGGCGGCTACCGGCGCCAGGATCTCTGGCTCTCGGCCGGCTGGTACGCCCGCGAGGACGCCGGCTGGGAGGCGCCGATGTACTGGGAGCAGATCGACGGGGTCTGGCAGATGATGACGCTCAACGGGATGCGCCCGATCGATCCCCATGAGCCGGTCTGCCACGTCAGCTACTACGAAGCCGACGCCTTCGCCCACTGGGCCGGCAAGCGGCTGCCGACCGAGGCCGAGTGGGAGATCGCCGCCGCCGCCGAGCCGATCGACGGCATGTTCGTCGACGCCGGCCGCTTCCACCCGGCGCCGCTAGCCGACGACGCGCCGGGCCTCCGTCAGCTCTACGGCGATGTCTGGCAGTGGACCCAAAGCGCCTACTCGCCCTATCCCGGCTTCCGCCCGGCGGCCGGCGCGCTCGGCGAGTACAACGGCAAGTTTATGTCGAGCCAGTATGTGCTGCGCGGCGCCTCCTGCGCCACCTCGCGCTCGCACGCCCGCCTGACCTACCGCAATTTCTTCACGCCGGACTCGCGCTGGCAGTTCATGGGCCTGCGCCTGGCGGAGGACGCCAAGTGACGCAGCGCGAACCAGCCCGCCAGCTCCCGTTCCTGGACCTGGCGCCCGAGCCCGCCGATTTCCGCAGCGAGGCCCTGGCCGGCCTGCGCCGGCCCGCCAAAGAGCTGCCCTGCAAATTCTTCTACGACGAGCGCGGCTCGCAGCTGTTCGAGCGGATCTGCGCGCTCGACGAGTATTACCCGACCAGGACCGAGATCGCGATCATGCGCCGGTCGATGCCAGAGATCGCGGCGCTGCTCGGCCCCGGCTGCGCGCTGGTCGAGTACGGCAGCGGCGCCAGCGTCAAGATCCGCCTGCTGCTGGACCAACTCCTCGCGCCGGCGGCCTACATTCCGATCGACATTTCGCGCGAGCCCCTGCTGGCGGCGGCCCGCCAGCTCGCCGACGACTACCCGGCGCTGGAGCTGCTGCCCGTCTGCGCCGACTACACCCGCCCGCTCAGCCTGCCGCAGCCGGCGCAACCGGCCCGGCGGACCGTCGTCTACTACCCGGGCTCGACGATCGGCAATTTCCACCCCGCCGAGGCGGCCGGTTTCCTGGCGGCCATGCGCAAGCTGGCCGGCCCCGGCGGCGGGCTGCTGATCGGCGTCGATCTGAAAAAGGACCCGCTGGTGCTGCACGCGGCCTACAACGACCGCGACGAGGTGACGGCGGCCTTCAATCTCAATCTGCTGGCCCGCATGAACCGCGAGCTGAGCGCCAATTTCGATCTCAGCCAGTTCCGCCACTACGCCTTTTACAACCCGCTGGCGGGCAGGATCGAGATGCATCTGGCCAGCCTGCGCGACCAGGCCGCCCATGTCGGCGGCGAGGAGATTCGCTTCAAGCGCGGCGAGACGATCTGGACCGAATGCTCCTACAAGTACCATCCCGCCGAGTTCGCCGCGCTGGCCGCCGGCGCCGGGCTGCGGGTCGAGCGGGTCTGGACCGACGAGCGCCAGCTGTTCAGCATCCAGTACCTGACCGCCGCCTAGCTCCCCGGGGACATCAGATGAGCGCCGCGTGGGTTTCGCGGCGCTCATCTGATTCGTCGGGCGCGCCGGCGCAGGCGGCGCAGCGCCCCGGGATCGCCAGGTGGGCGGGGACGGCCTCGAAGCCGTAGCGCTCCTTGAGCGCGCCGCGCAGCGCGTCGAGCGCGGCGTCGTCGATCTCGATCACCGCCGCGCACGAGCGGCAGACCAGGTGATGGTGCGAGGAAGCGCCGTGATACTCGTAGCGGGTCTGCTCGAAATCGACCAGGAACGGATGGACCAGCCCCTGCTCGTGCAGCCACTGGAGCGTGCGGTAGATCGTGGTCAGGTTGACGCCGGGGAAGCGCTGCTGGACCTGGCGGTAAATAGCTTCGGCGGTGACGTGGCCGCTGCTGGAGCGGATAATCGCCAGAATCGCCAGGCGCTGGGGCGTGAGGCGCAGGCCGCGCCGCCGCAGCGCCTGCACGAGTTCTTGCTCGGGGAAGTTGGCATCCATCGCGGGGATCTCCATCCAAAACCTCGGTCTCATCCGCCGGCGACGGTACCACGCGGCGGCGGCGGCTGTCAAACTGGCGTCGATGCACAGGTTTCTGACGGCAAGCATCTTGCTTGTGCACAGCGCGAAGCAGTTTTGGCGCAGGATAGCAGCATGCACAATCAAACAGCGCAGGACCGGCGGCCGGCGAGGGCCGAGCAGGAGCGGAGCGTCCGCGACGGAATTCTGATGGACCGGATCGCGGGCGGAGACGAGGCGGCGCTGGCGGAGCTGTACGGCTGCTACGCCGGCCCCGCCTTTTCGCTCGCCTACCGCGTGCTGGGCGACGCCAGCGCCGCCGAGGAGGCGTTGCAGGATACCTTCATGCGGCTGTGGGCGGCGCGCTCGCGCTACGACCGGGAGCGCGGCACCGTCGCAACCTGGCTGCTGACGATCGCCCATCGCCGGGCGATCGACGGACTGCGGCAGCGCCGCCGGCACGCCCAGGCGCTGAGCGGCGAGGAGCCCGCCGCCCGCGAGCTGATCGACCGCGCGCCGCTGCCCGAGGAGCGCTCGCTGCTCAGCGAGCAGGCCGCCGCCGTCCGCGCGGCGCTGGGCCGCCTGCCGGCGGGCGAGCGCCAAGCGCTTGAGCTGGCCTTCTTCCAGGGCCTGACGCAGCGCGAAATCGCCCTCGCGCTCAGCGAGCCGGAGGGCACCGTCAAGGCCCGGATGCGGCGCGGCATGCAGCGCCTGAAGCTGCTGCTGGAGCGTCCGGCGCCCGAGTCGGCGTCTGAGAAACCAGTGCCGGCGCTGCGGCTCGC
>DASWWB010001342.1:0-7763 GCA_036406115.1 Herpetosiphonaceae bacterium | reverse complement strand
GCCGATGGTCTCGAGCCTGCTGCGCCAGTTCCTGTTCGACGTGGCCTGGGGCGACCTTGACTATCTGGTGATCGACCTGCCGCCTGGCACCGGCGACATCCAGCTGACCCTGGTCCAGGCCATTCCGCTGAGCGGCGCGGTGATCGTGACGACGCCGCAGGACGTGGCGCTGGCAGACGCGGTCAAGGGCGTCGAGATGTTCCGCAAGCTCAACGCGCCGATCCTGGGCCTGGTCGAGAACATGAGCTATTTCATTGCCCCCGACACTGGCGCCCGCTACGACATTTTCGGCCACGGCGGCGCCCGCGCCGCCGCCGCCCGGCTCGAAGTGCCGTTCCTGGGCGAGATCCCGCTCGGCATCGCGATCCGCGCCGGCAGCGATACCGGACAGCCGGCGGTGACCCAGGTCGCTGCCGACGCCCACGCCGAGGCCTTCCGCGCTGTCGCCCGCCAGCTCGCCGGCCGCATCAGCGTCGAGACGCTGGCCTGAGGGCCGCCATGGCTTCCGTCCCCATCACTTTGGTCGATCAGCCAGCCGGCGCCCCCGGGCTGGCTGATCAGGCCGCCGGCGCACCGGCGCTGGACAGCTACGGCCGGCGGATCAACTACCTGCGTGTCTCGCTGACCGACCGCTGCAATTTCCGCTGCTTCTACTGCATGCCCGAGCACGGCCTCCAGTTCGCCCCGCCCGCCGAGTTCCTCAGCAACGACGAGCTGCGGCGGGTGATCCGGGTGATGGCCGGCGCCGGCTTCGAGAAAATCCGCCTCACCGGCGGCGAGCCGACCCTGCGCAAGGATCTGGTCGGATTGGTCCGCGACATCGCCGCCACGCCCGGCATCACTGATGTCTCGATGACGACCAACGGGCTGCGGCTGGACCGGCTGGCGGCGCCGCTGGCCGAGGCCGGCCTCAAGCGGGTCAACGTCAGCATCGACTCGCTGGACGCCGACAAGTTCCGCCGCATCACCCGCGGCGGCGACTTGGCGCGGGTCTGGGCCGGGATCGAGGCCGCCGAGGCTGCCGGGCTGGCGCCGCTCAAGCTCAACTGCGTGGTCGTGCGCGGCTACAACGACGACGAGATTGTCGAGCTGGCGCGGCTGACCGTCGACCGGCCCTGGCAGATGCGCTTCATCGAGGTCATGCCGCTGGTGGGCGTGGCCGGGGTGGCCGACGGCGGCGTGGTGCCGAGCGCCGAGCTGATCGCCAAGATCGAGGCTGCGGAGGGCCTGGAGTGGGTCGGCTGGTTCGGCGCCGACCCGGCCCGCACCTATCGCATCCCCGGCGCCAAGGGCACGCTGGGCTTCATCAGCTCGGTCAGCGACCCGTTCTGCTCGACCTGCAACCGCATGCGCCTGACCGCCGACGGCAAGCTGCACCTTTGCCTGCTGCGCGACAACGAGCTGGACCTGCGCGGCCCGCTGCGGGCCGGGATCGACGACGCCGGGCTGGAGGCGCTGGTGCGCGAGGCGGTCTTCGCCAAGCCCTGGGGCCACGGCCTGCCCGACGGCGTGCGGCCGACGCTGCGCGGCATGTCGCAGCTGGGCGGCTAACTTGATTAAGCGCCCAAAGTGATTTATGCTAAAGGCAACATATCGAACGATTTCAATCGTTTCATCATACATTTTCGATCCCCAAGGAGGAACACTCGATGACCGACGTGTTGACGACCCCGATCAATATCACCGCCGAGGCCGCCCGCCGGCTGGCCGGGCTGAAGCTGGAAAAGAACCTGGATGAGTCCTTCGCGCTGCGCGTGTTCGTCGCCGGCGGCGGCTGCTCGGGCCTCCAGTACGGCATGACGTTTGACAACCAGGTCCGCGACGGCGATGCCGAGTACGAGGAGAGCGGCCTGCGCGTGCTGGTCGATCCGATGAGCGCCAAGTACATGGGCGGCGCCTCGATCGACTACGTGGACAGCCTGATGGGCGGCGGCTTCAAGATCGACAACCCCAACGCCCAGGCCTCCTGCGGCTGCGGCTCGTCGTTCCGGCCCAAGGAAGACGGCTCCGAGGCTCCCGCGCAGGGCGGCGGCTGCGGCTGCGGCTCGGGCGGCTGCGGCTCGCACTAAGCGCCGATCGAAGCGCCCGGGGACAGGCACATCGCTTGTCCCCGGGCTGCGTTTAAGGAGCCGCGATGCGCCGATCCGCCCTGCTCGCCGCCCTGCTCGCCGGCTGGTGCCTGCTGCTGCTGGCCCTGGCGCTCTGGCCGACCCAGGCCCCGGGCATCCGGCTGATCAATCTCGTGCCGCTGCGGGGCGTCCTGGCCTCGCTGCGGGCCGGCGGCCTGGCGACGCTGATCAACGTGGCCGGCAACGTCGTGGCCTTCCTGCCGCTGGGACTGCTGCCGGCGGCGCTCCACCCGCGCTGGCGCTCCGCCCGCGCCGCGCTGCTGATCGGCCTCGGCTTCAGCCTGGCGATCGAGCTGGGCCAGCTGGCCTTCTCGCGCCGCGTCACCGATGTCGATGATCTGATCCTCAACGCGCTGGGCGCGCTGGCGGGCTACGGCTGCTACCGGCTGCTGAGCCGGCTGGTTGGCAGCCAATCCGGCCGCGCCCGGGCGGCCAGCCAAATGCACTAAGATTCCCCCGGACTTTCGAGTATAATCTGCGGGAGCGCCCCGGCATCCAAAAACCCCGGTAGCGCTCCCAACGGCGCCAACTCCGCCGGCGCCGCCGCTAAAGGATTGCATGCCATGAGCTTCAAGAATCAAACCGCCGAGCAGATCGCTGCCCGCCTGGAGGCCGGCGAGGATCTGCTGCTGGTCGACGTGCGCGAGCCCGACGAGTGGGCGATCGCCGCGATCGAGGGCGCCGAGCAGCGCTCGATGAGCACCCTCAACGACTGGTGGGAGGAGCTGCCGCGCGACCGCGAGGTCGTGATCGTTTGCCACCACGGCGGCCGCTCGGCCCAGGTCTGCCAGGCGCTCGCGGCCCAGGCCGGCTTCGAGAACCTGACCAACATGCAGGGCGGGATCGATCGCTGGGCGGCGCTGGTCGATCCGTCGCTGGCGCGCTACTGAGCCGGCCATGCGCGACGAGCCCGAGTTCCGCGCCGGCCTGGAGCTGTTCAACGCCGGCTCGTTCTGGCACGCGCACGAGGAGTGGGAGACACTCTGGCTGCGCAGCGCCGGCGACGACCGGCGCTTCATCCAGGGCCTGATCCAGGTCGCGGCGGCCCTGGTCCACTGGGAGCGCGGCAACCCGCGCGGCCTGGCGCTCAATTGGGCCAAGGCGCGGCGCAATCTCCACGGGCTGCCCTCGCCCTACGCCGGCCAGGAGCTGGGGAGCCTGGCGCGCTGGATGGATGAGCTGGAGGCGGGCACGAGAGACACCGCCCCCACGCTGATGGTCTAAGGAGTTGGTCCGGTCACTGTAGCTCGCCTTGTCACAGCCGGATTCTAGTCCGTGAGGTTAACATATGAATGCGACCATCCTGACCGTCGACGATGATGCCCGCAGTATCGATATCCTGCGGCGGGTGCTGGAGCGCGAACAGTATGTCGTGCGCACCGCCCGCAACGGAGTCGAAGCCCTGGCCGAGATCGAGAGCCAGGTGCCTGATCTGGTGCTGCTCGATGTGACCATGCCGGAGATGGATGGGTTCGAGGTCTGCCGCCGCCTGCGCGCCAGCGAGCGCACCCAGTTGCTGCCGGTGGCGCTGCTGACCGGCCTCGACGACAATGAGTCGCGCATCCGCGGCCTGGAGCTGGGCGCCGATGATTTCATCAACAAGCCCTTCGAGCGGGCGGTGCTGCTGGCCCGCATCCGCTCGCTGCTCCGGGTCCGCCGCCTCACCGATCAGCTCGAAAGCACCGAGCGGGTCATCTTCACCCTCGCCTCGACCGTCGAGGCCCGCGATCCCTACACCGAGGGCCACCTGCGCCGCCTCGCCGAGTACAGCCACGCGCTGGCGCTGGCCTACGGCTGCGACCCCGCCACCGCCCGCATGATCCGCTACGGCGGGATGCTCCACGATATCGGCAAGATCGGCATCAGCGAGGCCGTGCTGCAAAAGCAGGGGCCGCTGACCGACGAGGAGTACGAGGAGATGAAGCGCCACCCCGAGATCGGCGCCCATATCGTCGAGCCGATGCGCTTCGCCGTCCACGTCGGGCCGATGATCCTCCACCACCACGAGCGCTGGGACGGCCGCGGCTACCCGCGCGGGATCGCCGGCGAGGCCATTCCGCTCGGCGCGCGGATCATCTCGGTCGTCGACAGCTACGACGCGATGATCACCGACCGGCCCTACCGCCAGGGATTGCCGGTCGACGAGGTGGTGCGGCGGCTGCGGGCGTCGAGCGGCAGCCAGTGGCAGTCCGAGCTGGTCGATACGTTCATCGATCTGCTGGAGCGCGGCGAGCTGCCCGATATCGATCAGCGCGGCGAGATCCGCGGCGCATGAGCCTGCACCCCGATCTCGTGGCGGCGCTGCGCTGCCCCCGCTCGCACACGCCGCTCCACCTGGAGCAGGCCGAGCTGCGCGACGGGCGGATCTGGCGCGGCGTGCTGCGCTCCGAGCGCGGCGACCGCTGGACGATCCGCGACGGCATCGCCGATCTGCTGGCGCGGCCGGCGGCCTGGAACGGCGCCCAGCTGACCAATCGCCTGCGGCTGGTGGCCTGGGGCTACGAGCGGATCTGGCGGCCCCGCGCGCTCACGCTGCTCAGCGGCGAGCCGTTCCCGCTGGGCCGCGAGCTGGCCCAGGGCGTGGCCCACCTGGACCCCGGGCGCGGCGGCGTGTATCTCGACCTGGCCTGCTCGACCGGGCTCTACGGCCGGGCGCTGGCCAGGGTGGCTGCGCGGTCGGCCCATGTCGTCAGCCTCGACCACTCCTGGGCGATGCTGCGCGAGACTCAGCGCCGCGCGGCGGCCGAGGGCGTCGCCCTGAGCCTGGTCCGCGGCCTGGCCGAGGAGCTGCCGTTCCGCGACGAGGCGCTGGCGGGATTGGCCTGCGGCGGCTCGCTCAATGAGTTCGCCAACCGCGACCGGGCGCTGTCCGAGGCGCGGCGCGCGCTGCGCCCCGACGGCCGCTCGTTCTGGATGCTGGCCCGCCAGGCGCCGACGCTCGCCGGCAGGCTGACCCAGCTGGCCCTGGAGCCGGGCGGGGTCGAGTTCCCGCCCGCCGACGAACTGGCCGCCGCCCTGCGCTCCGCCGGGCTGCGCGTCACCTCCGACCAGCGCCAGGGCGCGATCCAGCTGATCGCCACCGCCGGCAGAGCGCTGGATCCCGGGCCGGGTCACGGCCCGTAGCGTGCTAGAGATGTGTGCAAGCAAGGGGAGATTATGGCGCAGGCGCAGCTGATGTACGTGGGCACGTCCGAGGGCCTGGTGATGTTGAGCAATCCCGGCCGCACCGAGCGCTGGCTGACAGTCGGCAACGAGCTGGCGGGGGAGTCGATTACGGCGCTGGCCTGCGAGGCCGAGGCGCCGATGCGGGCGGTTGCCGCCAGCGCCGGCGGGTTGCATCTGACCAGCGACGGCGGCCAGCAGTGGGCGCCGCACGAGGGCGAGCCGCCGCCAGCCCCCGCCGCCGCCTATGATTTTCCCGCCCAGCCGCCGGCCCGGCTGCGCATCGCCGGCGATCCGCCCGCCCTGGAGCGGGCCGGCGACGACGGCGAGTGGGCCGCCGCAGCCTTCGAGGCGGCCGGTGAGCCGGCGGTCATTGCCGCCCCCGCCTACCACCCGGACACCGCCTACGTCGGCACCGCCGGCGGCGAGATTTGGCAGAGCACCGACCGGGGCCGCTCCTGGATCCGGATCAAGCGCGACCTGCCGCCGGTCCAGGCCATCGCGCTCGGCCGGCTGCTCTGAGCGCCGCCGGGACGATCCGGCGCGCAGCCATTTGCGATCATCCGCCGCCGCAGCCGCCGGCGGCTAGCTGATTCCGAGGTGTCTTTGATGAGCAAAATCGATCAGCGGTTCCAGCAGTTCAGCGCGGCGCCGGTCTACAACACGAAGGCCGTGGTCCAGCGCACCGGCGTGCCCGCCGACACGCTGCGGGCCTGGGAGCGGCGCTACGGTGTGCCGAATCCCCGCCGCACCGAGGGCCGTCACCGCTCCTACTCCGACCGCGATGTGGCCCTGATCAGCTGGCTGCGCGAGCAAACCGACGCCGGGCTCTCGATCAGCCAGGCGGTGGCGCTGCTTGAGTCCGACGTGCCGGTGTCCTTCCCCTTCATCCATGCCGCGTCTAAGGCGGCGAGCCTGGCCGAGCTGCGCCGGCAGTGCGCGGCGGCGCTGCTGGACTTCGACAGCGTCCGGGCCGACGCGGCCCTGACCGAGGCGCTGGGAATCTATCCGCTGGAGACAGTCTGCCTGGAGCTGCTGCAGCCGATGCTGACCGAGGCCGGCCACGGCTGGCGCGCCGGCAGCGTCTCGATCGCCCAGGAGCATGCCACGAGCGCCTTCGTGCGCTCCAAGGTGGCGGCGTTCTACGGCGCGGCGATCACCAACTCCAACCGCGGCGCGCTGCTGCTGGCCTGCGGGCCGGGCGAGCGCCACGACATCGGCCTGCTGATGCTGGCCCTGTTCCTCAGCAGGCGCGGCTGGCGCATCGCCTACCTCGGCGCCGACGTGCCGGGCGATGAGGTGATCCGGGCCACGCTCCAGCTGGCGCCGCGGCTGGTGGCGCTGTCTGCCAACCAGGCCGAGACCCGCGCTGCGTGCGAGCCCATCCTGCATGAGCTGGCGGCATTGTCCGTGCTCTCCGGCTACGGCGGGGCGGCCTTCCTCGATCCCGCCGCCCGGTCGGATTTTCCCGGCACGTACCTCGGCGACAACGCGCTGCTGGCATGTTCGACGATCGAGACCTTGCTGTCATGACAATCCTGACCCATCCGCAGGTAAAGTCTGTGCGTAGGCACTGCAAATCGTGTGCAGTGTCCGTAAGCGTGAGGTATTCGCATGTCTGTGCCGTCGTTCGACCAGCATTATCCGCGGCTCGGGGTCGCTGTGCCGCAGCCGGGGCCGGGAGGGGAGCATGCTGGGGCTGACGGCGGCGGCGCCCTGGCCCGCGCCTACGACGATTGCGCGCGGCTGACCCGCGCCCACTCCAAAAGTTTCTTCTTCAGCACCCAGCTTCTCCCGCCGGCCAAACGCGCCGCGATCCGCGCCCTCTACGCCTTCTGCCGCACCAGCGACGATCTGGTCGACCTCCATCCCGCCGACGCCGCCAAGCGCCTGGCCGACTGGCGCCGCACGCTCCAGGCCCCGCCCCGCGCCGACGACCCGGTGCCGCTAGCTTGGGCCGACGTGGTCGGGCGCTACGGCGTCGCCCCGGCGCTGGTGGCCGAGCTGCTGGCCGGCATGGAGATGGATCTGTCGCTCAGCCGCTACGACACCTTCGCCGATCTCTGGGTCTACTGCTACCGAGTGGCCTCGGTGGTCGGCCTGATGAGCATGCAGATCATCGGCCACGGCCCCGGCGCCGCCCCCTACGCGATCAAGCTCGGCGTGGCGCTCCAGCTGACCAACATTCTGCGCGATGTCGGCGAGGACGCCGCCCGCGGCCGCATCTACCTGCCGCGCGAGGACCTGGAGCGCTTCGGCGTGGCCGAGGACGAGGTCCTGGCCGGCCGCCAGAGCCCGCGCATGCAGGCCCTGCTCCAGTTCGAGATCGATCGCGCCCACCAGCTGTACGAGCTGAGCTGGCCGGGGATCGCCCTGCTCAGCCCGGACTCGCGCGGCGCCGTGGCGACCGCCGCTTGCGTCTATCGCGGCATCCTGGATAAAATCGTCGCCAATCGCTACGATGTGTTTGCC
>DASWWB010001341.1:0-3631 GCA_036406115.1 Herpetosiphonaceae bacterium | reverse complement strand
ACCACCTGGCCGCCGTCGGGCAGCAGGCCGCCGGCCAGCCCGAGCGCGCCGGCCAGGTCGCTGCCCTCGGGATTGATCGCCGGCTGCTGGTCGGTCAGCGCCACGCTGGCGTCGGCGCCGAACGCGATCAGCCGGACCGGGCGCTGCGGGCCGAGCCGGCGGGCCAGCTCCTGGGCCTCAGCCCAGGTTTGAGCGCGCTGCTCGGCGGGCACGCTCGCCGATTGATCGGCTAGGATGATCAGCGGGGCCAGCGTGGCGCTGCCGCCGCGCACCGGATTGGCCAGCGCCAGCAGCAGCAGCGCCAGCAGCAGCGCGCGCAGGATTGTCGGTCCCGGCGCCAGCCGCGCTCCCCGCTTCCGCGCCAGCCACCAGCCGGCGGCCAGCAGCGCCGGCAGCAGCAGCAACACCCATCCAGATCGGAAAACCACCATTCCAGTTACCACGCAACTCAAACACCCCTCGCATGATACCTGAAAGTCGGCGGGTGTGCAGGAGCGGCCCGCTTACGCCTCGGGCTTGGCCTCCCACTGGAACACTTCTTCCAGCGGCACGCCGAAGACATAGGCGATGCGGAACGCCGCCTCCAGCGAGGGCGCGTATTTGCCGGCCTCGATCGCCGCGATTGTCTGGCGGGTGACGCCGATGCGCTCGCCAAGCTCGGCCTGCGTCATTTCGCCGTGGAGGAACCGCAGCAGGCGGACGCGATTGGACAGCAAGCCTTCGATCATGCCTGCCTGCGATAGCCAAGCACCACCAGGCCCTGCTGCACGACTTCCGCGATGATGATCATAAACAGCGCCGCGTTGACGATCGTCCAGCCCCGGTCGGTGAAGGGCATGATGCAGCCGACCACGATCATCCCCGCCATCAGCACGTAGTAGGCGGACTGGAGCGAGCGGCGCTGGATCGCCTGGTCGCGCTCGTCGGGCGGCATGCGCCGGTCCCGGGGCGCGCGCATGGCCAGATACACGTGGCCGGCGCCCAAAATCGCCAGCTGCACCATCGTCGTGGCGGCGAACAGGCCGAGCTGCGGAAAGTTGGGCACGGCCTCCGGCTGGAAGATCGCGGCCAGCGTGAAGTAGGGGCCGAAGGTGACGGCCATTGCGATCAGCGAGAGCCAGGCGGTTTTTTCCCGATACGGCATAGGTGGCCTCCTTGTGTTCCTACAAAGCTGATGTTAGAAATACTTTACATCATGTACGATATAATCGTCAATATGTTGCATGTGGCGCACAAATCAGCGGCTTGAGGCGCCTTGACAGATAGTGTATAATCGACACTAAATAAAAGTGTACTCTCGACACTAATTGCGAGGCATTGCGATGACAGCTCAGCTCAGCCAAGGGATATTGTTCAACGACCACTACCAGTTTTCGATGGCCCAGGTCTACTACCACCTCGGCCTGCACGAGCGGCCGGCGCTGTTCGACCACTATTTCCGCGCCTATCCCGACTACGGCTCGCACCAGGCCGGCTACTGCGTGGCGGCGGGGCTGGAGCCGCTGCTGGATTGGATGGAAGGCGTGCGCTTCGGCCGGCCCGAGCGCGAGGCGCTGGCGGCGATGACGGGGCGCGGCGGCCAGCCGCTGTTCGGCGCCGGCTACCTGGACTGGCTGGAGTCCTGCGGCGATTTCAGCGGGCTGACGCTGCGGGCGGTGCCCGAGGGCCGGGTGGCCCATCACACCGTGCCGCTGACGATTGTCGAAGGCCCGCTGGGGCTGGCCCAGCTGCTGGAGACGCCGCTGCTCAATCTGCTTAATTTCAGCACCCTGATCGCCACCAAGGCCGCCCGGGTGCGCCACAGCGCCGGCAGCGGCCTGGTGCTGGAATTCGGCCTGCGCCGCGCCCAGGGCTGGGGCGCCAACCACGCCACCCGCGCCGCGCTGATCGGCGGCGCCGACCGCACCTCCAATGTCGGCATGTCGGTCGAGCTGGGGCTCCAGCCCAGCGGCACCCACGCCCACAGCCTGGTTCAGACCGCGCTGGCGCTCGGCCTGGGCGAGCTGGGCGCCTTCCGGGCCTTCGCCGAGGTCTATCCCGACGATACGCTGCTGCTGGTCGACACGGTCAACACGCTCGAAAGCGGCGTGCCCAACGCGATCACCGTGTTCGGGGAGCTGCGGCGCAAAGGCCACGAGCCGGTCGGCATCCGCCTCGACTCCGGCGACCTGGCCTATCTCAGCATCCAGGCCGCCCGCATGCTCGACAAGGCCGGCTTCCCCGATGTGTCGATCGTCCTCTCCAACAACCTGGATGAGCTGGTGATCTGGCAGGTGCTGACCCAGATCCAGCAGGAGGCGCCGCGTTACGGCATGGACGCCGACCATCTGATCAAGCGGCTGGTGTTCGGCGTCGGCACCCATCTCGTCACCTCGTGGGGCGAGCCGGCGCTGGGCGGCGTCTACAAACTGGTGGCGATCCAGGACGGATCGGCCTGGGCGCCGGCGATCAAACTCTCCGAGAACCCCGAAAAGACCCCGACGCCCGGCCGCAAAGCCGCCTGGCGGCTCTACGATCAGCGCGGCAAGGCCAACGCCGACGTGATCACCCTTGACGACGAGGATCCGCGCCAGGCCGAGCGGCTGCTGCTGCGCCACCCCGCCGATCCCGGCCGCCAGCGCGCGATCGCGCCCGCCGACTGGTCGGTCGAGCCGCTCTACGCGACGGTCCTGGAGCAGGGCCGGCGCCAGGGCGAGCGCCCCGACCTCGCCGCCCTGCGCGCCCGCCGCGAGGCCGATGTCGCCCGGCTGGATCCCGGCGTGCTGCGGCTGGTCAATCCGCACATCTACCACGTCTCGCTCTCCGAGCGGCTGTGGTCGATGAAGCAGGAGCTGATTGCGTCGATGCGGGCGCAGACGAAGTAGGGGTCAGGGATCAGGGATCAGGGGTCAGGGCACCCCAGACAACCAGTCTTTCACGCAGCAAGCCTCGGCGCCGCAAGGAACCGTAGTTTGCACCCGTCGCCTCGGAGTTCGGCCTGACCCCTGACCCCTGATCCCTGATCCCTGATCCCCAAGCATGTTAAAATTCCCCCGACAAACGCGCTCACACCAATGAGCTAGAACGGAACATCCAATGTATCTTCCCCCCTCGACCCAACAGCTGATTGCGCTGGCGCTGAGCGAAGACCTCGGCGGCGGCGACGTGACGACAGGCGCCACCGTGCCTGTCGATTTGGCGGCCCGCGCCCAGGTGCTGGTCAAGGCCGACGGCGTGCTTGCGGGCATGGCGGTCGCGGCGGCGGTCTGCGCCGAGGTCGATCCGGCCCTGCGCTGGACGGCGCTGCTGGCGGACGGCGCGGCGGTGAGCGCCGGGACGGTCGCGGCCACGCTCGAAGGGCCGGCCCGCTCCATCCTGATGGCAGAGCGGACGCTGCTGAACTTTTTGCAGCGCCTGTCGGGTGTCGCCACGCTGACTGCCCGCTACGTCGCCGGGATTGACGGGACCGGCGCCCGGCTCGTCGACACCCGCAAGACCACGCCGGGCTGGCGCTGGCTGGAGAAGGCTGCGGTGCGGGCCGGCGGCGGCGACAACCACCGCTTCAATCTCAGCGACGGCGTGCTAATCAAGGACAACCACCTGGCGCTGGGCGGCCACGACGTGGGCGGCGCCGTGCGGGCGGCCCGCGCCG
>DASWWB010001340.1:0-6242 GCA_036406115.1 Herpetosiphonaceae bacterium | reverse complement strand
CCAGCAGCAGCGCCGCCGCGCCCGGCCCGACGCCCAGCGCATGGAGCGAGTCGCGCAGCGCCGGCGCGTCGGTGTTGTGGCCGGCCAGCCCGCCGTCCCGCTCGCGGACAATCGTGTTGCAGGCCCGCAGGCTGGCGGCGCTGCCGTCGAGCCGGTCCAGCAGCGGCAGCACGGCCACTTTGTGCGGCAGCGTGACGTTGGCGCCGCGCATCGGCGGCTGGCGCAGCGCGTCGACGCGCCCGGCCAGCTCGTCCGCCGGCGTGTGCCAGCGGACGTACTGCTCATCGAGGCCCAGCGCCGCCAGGACGGGATTGTGGAGATCCGGCGAAATGCTGTGGGCGACCGGATCGCCGATCACGCCGAGGGTCGCTAGCGGTCCGGGCAATTCAGGTACTCTTGCTCGAACACGCTGAACTCGGCCGGGTCGTTGGTGAAATTGTGGGTCGGGCGCTCGCCCTTGGGCACGCACTTGGCGACGAAGAAGGTCACGTCCTCGGCGGCGGGCGCGGCGGCGGCCTTCAGCGCCACCAGGCCCGGCGCGGCGATCGGCCCCGGCGGCAGGCCGGCGTTGGTGCGGGTGTTGTAGGGGCTGTCGATGTCCAGCACGTTATCGATGTTCTTGCGCCACCAGCTCTGCTCGTCTTCGCTGTAGCCGGCGGCGTACTGGATGGTCGGATCGGAGCCGAGCAGATTGCCGGCGAACTCGGGCTGGAGCCGGTTCCAGAAGACAGCGGAGATCAGCGGCATCTCGTCGTCGTTGCTGGCCTCGCGCTGGACAATCGCCGCCATGGTCACGATCTCGTAGACCGATCGGCCGGAGGTGGCGCTGTTCTGCGTCACGTCGGCGTATTTGGCGCCGAAGTTGTCAAGCATTTTGCCGATGATCTCCTCGGCGGTGGCGGTGGTGAAGATATCGTAGGTGTCGGGGAACAGGAAGCCCTCCAGCGAGGCGCCGGCCGGCAGGTCGGCCAGGAAATCGTGCTTGTCCTTGAAGGCGCCGCCGTCGTTGGCCAGCTCCAGGAACTCCGTCGCGCTGACCACGCCGGTCTGCTCGACGATCGCCGCGATCTCCTCCAGGCGCAGGCCCTCGGGCACCGTGAAGCGTTTGGAGTCGAAGCTGCCCTTTTGCGGCTTCACCAGCTCGTCGATGATCTGGCTCATCGTCATGTTGGGGCTGAAATAGTAGGTGCCGGCCTGGATGCGCGGCCCGGCGTCGCGCCGCCCGGCCAGGAAACGGAAGGTCAGGGCGCGCCGGATCAGCCCTTTCTCTTGGAGATTGTTGCTGATCGTGGCCAGGGTCTGATCCTGCTCCACCACGAATTCCTGGGCGACGTTGCTGTCGCTGACCGGCGACCGCAGCTCGCGGACGGCGAAGCTCATCACGCAGGCGACTAGCAGCGCCCCCAGCGCGACGACGATCAAAATGGCTCGTACCAAACGTTTCACTAATCTTCCTTTGCATCGCCGGCGGGCCGGCGAACACTCTGCTTATGTCAGGCTCTCAGCCGGGCGGTATTATAGCTTTGGGCGTGGGGTTTGACAAATAACGATCAGGGATCAGGGGCCAGGGGTCAGGCCGAACGCCGGGAAAGCGAGCGCTGCCGGAGCGCCATTGCTCCCCGAAGCCGGGCCTGGCCCCTGATCCCTGATCCCTACCCTACCGCCGCATCGCCTCCGCCGCCACCTGGCGCCCGGCGGCGGTGAGGGCCAGTTGGTCGTCGGGGCACTCGATCAGGCCGCCGCGAGTGGCGCGGCGGATGGTCTCGCGGGCGAAATCGGCGCTCCAGCGCAGCTCGCCGGTCAGGTGGCCGAGATTGCTCTCGGCGTGCTGATGGTCGGTGCCCTCGTGGTTGAGCAGATGGACCACCAGCATCTCGGTGGCGAACTGCTCGCGCTGGCGGCGGCGGCGGGCCGCTTTGGCGACCAGCCCGTGCGCCGGCGAGAACAGCAGCGCCAGGCCGAACAGCGCACCGGTCATGCTGGCGATTGCGCCGGCGATCGAGCCGTCGATCGCCAGGGCCAGCCAGTAGCCGCCCAGCGCCGACAGCGCCCCGGCCAGCACCGCCAGGCCGATCATCAGCGGCAGGCGGTCGGTCAGCAGATAGGCCGTCGCCGCCGGCACGATCATCAGCGCCACCACCAGGATCGCGCCGACCGCCGTGAAGGCGCCGACCGTCGTCACCGAGACCACCGCCATCAGCGCGTAGTGGATCAGCACCGGCGAGAAGCCGAGCGTCGCCGCCAGCCCGGCGTCGAAGGTCGCCAGCTTCAGCTCTTTGTAAAACAGGGCCACAAACAGCAGATTGACGACGCACAGCCCGCCCATCACCCACAGCGACTGCGGGCCGAGGTTGGCGCCGCCGATGATGAGCGTGTCGAAGCTGGCGAACTCGATGTTGCCGTAGAGGATCGCGTCGGTGTCGAGATGGACGTTGGCGAAATATTTGGAGACCAGGAAGGTCCCCAGCGCGAACATCGCCGGGAAGACGATGCCGATCGCCGACTCGCCGCCGACCCGCCCGGTGTTCTGCAATGATTCGACCAGGGTCACGGTGACGATTCCCGCCGCCGCCGCGCCCAGGAAGCCGGCCAGCAGATTGGGGCCGTTGGCCAGGAAGTAGCCGCCGACCAGCCCCGGCAGAATCGCGTGGCTGATCGCGTCCGAGAGCATCGCCATTTTCCGCAGCACCAAAAATGTGCCGAGCAGGGCGCAGGCGCTGGCCGCCAGGACGCCGGTCAGAATGATAATCGTCGCCGTGCTCATGCGCCGCCTCGCTTTTCAAGGCCCTCGCCGGCCAGGGCCGGGGCGATCAGCCGGCCGCGCTGGCCGCGCCGCCGCGCCCACTCCCAGACAATCCCCCGCGCCGGCGCGAACAGCAGCGAGCAGAGGACGATCGCGGTCAGGCTGAGGATAATCATCGGGCCGGTCGGCATGTGGCGCTGGCTGACGCTGATCAGCGCGCCGATCACGCCCGCCGCCGCGCCGAACAGCGCCGCCAGGCCGATCATCACGCCCAGGCGGTTGGTCCACTGGCGGGCCGCCACCGCCGGGCCGATCAGCATGGCCGACATCAGCACCACGCCGACAGTTTGCAGGCCGATCACCACCGCGACCACGATCAGCGAGGTCAGCAGCACGCTCAGCCGGTTCGAGCTGAAGCCGAGGCTGGCGGCGAAGTCGGCGTCGAAGGTCAGCAGCTTCAGCTCCTTGTACAGCAGCGCCACCGTCGCCAGCGCCAGCCCGCCGAGCAGCGCCATCGTGACCACGTTATGGGCGACCAGGGTCGCCGCCTGGCCGAACAGATATTTGTCGAGGCCGGCCTGATTGGCGTCGTTGCGCTTGGAGATGAAGGTCAGCAGCAGGATGCCGAAGCCGAAAAAGGTGCTGAGCACGATGCCCAGCGCCGAGTCCTCGCTCAGGCGCGTGTCGCGCACAATCCGCAAGATCAGCATGGTGCCGATCCAGCCGGCGAAGGCGGCGCCGAGCAGCAGCACCAGCGGGGTTTTCGAGCCGGTGAACAGATAGGCCAGGCAGATGCCCGGCAGCGCGGCGTGCGAGAGCGCGTCGCCCAGCAGGCCCTGGCGGCGCAGCACGGCGAAGCAGCCCAGCACCCCGCTGACGATCCCCAGCAGCGCCGAGCCCAGCGCCACGTTGCGCAGCGTGTAGTCGGTGAAGAGTTCGCGCAGCAGCTCCATCACGCCCCCGCTTTCGTCGCCAGGCTCTCGGACATCAGGTGCATGCGCCCGCCGTAGGCCCGGTTGAGATTCTCGGCGCTCCAGGTGTCCGCGAACGGCCCCGAGGCGATCAGGCGCACGTTCAGCACCACCAGCCAGTCGAAATACTCCGGCGCCGAGTCCAGGTCGTGGTGAACGCAGATCACGGTCTTGCCCTGGGCCCGCAGGTTGTGGAGCAGCTGGATGATCGCCCGCTCGGTGGTGGCGTCGACGCCGACGAAGGGCTCGTCCATGAAATAGAGCTGGGCGTCCTGGGCCAGCGCCCGGGCCAGGAAGACCCGCTGCTGCTGGCCGCCGGAAAGCTGGCTGATCTGGCGGCCGGCGAAATCGGCCATGCCGACCTGCTCCAGGCAGTGCAGCGCCTGCTCGCGCTGGGCCTTGCCCGGCCGCTTGACCCAGCCCAGCTGGCCGTAGGTGCCCATCATCACCACGTCCAGCGCGTTGGTGGGGAAATCCCAGTCCACGCTGGAGCGCTGCGGCACGTAGCCGACCAGCCGCCGCTGCTCGCGGTAGGGCTTGCCGAAGATCTCGACCGAGCCCGCCGCCACCGGCACCAGGCCCAGGATGGCCTTGATCAGGGTCGATTTGCCAGCCCCGTTGGGGCCGATCACCGCCGCCAGCACGCCCTGCGGCACGCTGACATCCACATCCCACAGCACCGGCTTATCGTGATAGGCGACCGTCAGATCGTTGACGATCAGCGGAGTGTTCGCGCTTTCCATGGTTGGGGTCCTTCCCTGTCGTGCGACGCTTATTGCAACGAGCCAACAATCGTATCGACGTTATGTCGCACCATGCCAATATATGTGCCTTCGGGCGTGCCGTCGGCGCCCATCGCGTCCGAGAACAGCTCGCCGCCGATCTTCACGTCCCAGCCCTTGGCCCGCACCGCCGCCTGGACCGCCTCGATCGTGGCCTGCGGCACACTCGACTCGACGAAAATCGCCTTGATCTTGCGCTCGGCGATGAACTGGGCCAGGTCCTGCACGTCGCCGGCGCCCGCCTCGGCGGCGGTGCTGGTGCCCTGGAGGCCGCGGACCTCGAAGCCGTACTGGGCGCCGAAGTAGCCGAAGGCGTCGTGGGCCGTGATCAGCACCCGCGAGGATTCGGGCAGGCTGGCGATCCGGGCCTTGACGTACTGGTGCAGCTCCTCAAGCTGCTCGAGATAGGCGTCGGCGTTGCGCTGGTACAGCGCCGTGGAGCCGGGATCGAGCCGCGCCAGCTCGGCGGCGACGGTGCGGGCCGCCTCCTGCCACAGCGTCACATCGAACCAGATGTGGGGGTCGAACTTGCCCTCGAACTCCTTGGGCGCGCGCAGCCGCGAGCGGTCGATGTTCTCGCTGACTGCGAAGGTCGGCCGGCCGTTGCGGGCCAGCTTGCCGAACAGGTCGGTCATGCGGCCCTCCAGCTCCAGGCCGCCGTAAAAGATGATGTCGGCGTCGCCCAGCTTGTTCACATCGCGGGCGCTGGGCTTGTAGAGATGGGGATCGACGCCCGGCCCCATCAGGGCGGTCACCTCGACCCGCTCGCCGCCGATGTTCCTGACGATGTCGCCGATCATGCCGACGGTGGTCGTGACCCGCACTTTGCGGGCGCTCACATCGCCGCCCTGGGCGCTGGTGGCGCCGCCGCAGCCGGCCAGCAGCCCGCCGAGCAGGCAGGCCAGCGCCAGCAAGCGCCCGAGCCGGGATCCTGTATATGCCATGGATGGTCCTCCGGATTAAGACTGACAAAGAGCAGTGTTAAGCTTGCTTACAAGTCCCGGGCAAAAAAAGATCAGGACGGCGGCGAGACTTGGATGCGCGACGCCAGCCGCGAGTCAATCACCCGCTCGACCGGCGGCTGGCCGACCAGCAGCGTGAGCGGGCCGTCGAACGGCGCCCGCGCGCTGAGGACGATCGGCGTGTTGGGGACCAGCCCCAGGTCCGCCAGGTAGCGCAGGCGGGCCGGATCGCGGTCGTCGACCTCCGCCACCAGCGCGGCGGCGCCGACCTCCAGCGCCAGCAGCGATTGCGCCGAGCGGCTGGGGATAGTGCCGTCGCGGGCCGGGATCGGCGCGCCGTGCGGGTCGAACTGCGGATGGCCCAGGTACTCGGCGATCCGGTCCTCCAGCGTCTCGGAGATCACATGCTCCAGCACTTCGGCCTCAGCGTGGACCTCGTCCCAGGTCATGCCGAGGGCCTGGACCAGGTACAGTTCGAGCAGCCGGTGATGGCGGATCATCTCCAGCGCCATCTTTTCGCCCAGCGCCGTCAGCCGCACGCCCTCGCGCGACTGGTACTCGACCAGCTGGAGCGCCTCCAGCTTCTTGACCATATCGGTGATGGCCGGCGCGCTGAAGCTGAAATAGCCGGCCAGCCGCCCGTTGCTCACCGGCGCCTCCGTCTGCTCCAGCTCATAGATCGCTTTCACATAATCCTGCACGCCAGCAGTCACTCTCATGACCAAGCTCCTCTGTTAGGCACTGCTTAAGTGTAGCTCATTCGCCAGGAATGTCAAGTCGGCGG
>DASWWB010001339.1:0-3781 GCA_036406115.1 Herpetosiphonaceae bacterium | reverse complement strand
GTCAGGAGCTGGAAGCCGAGCTTGCGCACCAGCGGCTCGCTGTCCTCGCTTGGCTCGATCAGGGCGAAGCGGCGGCCGCGCCGGTGGGCTTCGGCCAGGCGAACCGCCAGCAGCGCGCCGTAGAGGCCGCGCCGGCGGTGGCGCTCCACCGTCGAGCCGCCGTAGAGCGTGACAAATTGGCTGTTCGGATGGAAGGTGATCCAGCCGACCGCCGCCGGCTCGCCGTCGACCTCGGCGACATACACGCTTAGGCAGCCGGGCTCGGCCATTTGGGCGGCGAGGCGCGGCGGCAGCCAGCTGAAATCCCCGCCCCACACCTGCTCCTCTACCGCCGCCACCGCCGTTAGCTCGGCCGGCTCGCTGAGCCGCCGCAGCCGCACAGCCGGCTCGGGCGCCGCGCGATCGGCCGGCGCCGCCTCGATTGGCAGGACAAGCACGGGATCGGGCGTGTCGGCGACAAAGCCGTGGGCTGCCAGCCGATCGGCAAGGCCCGGCCATGGGTCGTGGTCGTACAGCCGCCAGCTGAACGGCTGGCCGCGCTGGCGCAGCTCGGCGACCTGGGCGGCGATCACCGCGTCGGCTGTCGCCGGCTCCAGCCGGCTGTGGGTCACGATGTTCATGCCAGGCGGCGGGCGCAGCAGCCGCACCACCGGCCCCGCCGCCTCGACACTGGCGCCAGGCACCACGAGGTTGATCCGCTGCTCGCGGTCGTACAGGTCGCGCACATGGGAAAGATCCATTTATTCCTCCGAGGGGCGCCGCGCCGGTCGCCGGGCCGCGCCGTCATTCGCACGCCCCAACGATACGAAGGCGCGGCCGGCCCGTCATAGGGCCGGGGACCGATCCGGGCGGCGGGCGAATCGGCGCGGCGACAGAGCTGGGCTCCGCCGCCGCGCCGGCCGTGGTCGGATTGCATGGGCGGCGCCTAGCGCCTGACAACCGGCAGATAGGCCTTGTAGCGGCGGACAAATGTGGCGGTGACGGTCCGGCTCTGGCTCATGGTGAGCGTGCAGGTGGTCGCCGCCGGATTGTTCTCGGGGCAGCCGCCGCCGCTCCAGCCGGCGAAGATCGAGCCCGCGTCCGCCGCGGCGGTGAGCGTTGTTGTCGTGCCGAGCTGGATGCTGACCGAGCAGATGGCGCCGCAGTTGAGGCCGCCCTGGTCGCTGGTCACCAGGCCGCCGCCGTTGCCGCCCAGCGTTACCGTCAGGACCGCCATGCCGGCCGCGAAGTTCGCCGTCACGGCGTGCGCCTGGTCCATCGTGATGACGCAGGTGGTGGCGGTCGGATTATTCTCGGGACAGCCGCCGCCGACCCAGCCGGCGAAGGTTGATCCGGCCGCCGGCGTCGCCGTCAGGGTCACTTGCGCGCCCTCGGCGATTTCCTCGTCGCAGTCGGTCTGGCCGGCGCCGCACGCGATGCCGTCGCCGCTCACCGTGCCGCTGCCGTCGCCTGCCACCGTCACCGCGAGGGCGAAGCGGTTGCGGCTGAAGAAGGCGGTCACGTTGTGCGGCTGGCCCATCGTGACCGTGCAGATGTTGGCATTCGGATTGTTCGCGGGGCAGCCGCCGCCGCTCCAGCCGATGAAGGTCGAGCCGGGCGCCGGCGTCGCCGTCAGCATGATTTGGGCGCCGTGGGCGATCTGCTCGTCGCAGTCGGTCTGGCCGGCGCCGCACGCGATGCCGTCGCCGCTCACCGTGCCGCTGCCGCCGCCCTCGACGGCGACGTGCAAGGTGTAGAGAATGGCCGTGAAGCTGGCGGTCACGGTGTGCGCCTGGTCCATCGTGACGACGCAGGTGGTGGCGGTCGGGTCATTCTCGGGGCAGCCGCCGCCGCTCCACCCGGCGAAGGTCGAGCCGACCGCTGGCGTGGCGGTCAGGGTCACTTGCGCGTCCTCGGCGAGCTCCTCATCGCAGTCGGTTTGGCCGGCGCCGCACGCGATGCCGGCGGGATCGCTGGTCACCGTGCCGCTGCCGCTGCCGGCGAGGGCGACGTGCAGGGAGCGGAGATTGGCGGTGAAGTTGGCGGTCACGGTGTGCGCCTGGTCCATCGTGACGACGCAGGTGGTGGCGGTCGGATCATTCTCGGGGCAGCCGCCGCCGACCCAGCCGGCGAACGACGACCCGGGCGCCGCCTCGGCCAGCAGCGCCACCTCGGTGCCGTGGTCCAGCGTTTCCTCGCAGTCGCCGCCGCTCGCATCGCAGAGAATGCCGCCTGGGGTGCTGGTCACGGTGCCGGCGCCGGTGCCGCCGACCGCGACGCTCAGGGCGTAGGCGTTGCGGCTGAAACTGGCTGTCACGCTGCGGACCTGAGTCATGGTGACCGAGCAGGTGGCTTGGGCGCCGGCGCAGGCCCCGCCCCAGCCGGCGAAGGTTGATCCGGCCGCCGGCGTTGCCGTCAGCACGACCACGGCGCCGTGGCCGAAGGACTGCTGGCAGACGGCGCCGCAGTCGATGCCGCCCGCGTCGCTGGTGACCGCGCCGCTGCCCGCGCCGGTTTTGGCTACGGTCAGGCTGTAGGTGTTGAGGGTGAAGGTCGCGGTCACGGCGCGGGATTGGCTCAGCGTGACCGAGCATGTCGTTTGCGTGCCGGCGCAGGCCCCGCCCCAGCGGGTGAAGGTCGATCCTGCCGACGGCGCGGCGGTCAGGGTGGCCTGGGTGCCGTAGGCCAGGCTTTCGCTGCAATCGCTGCCGCAGTCGATGCCGGCCGGGCTGGTGACGCGGCCGCTGCCGGTGCCGGCCCTGGCCACGCTGAGCTGATAGTTGGCGGCGCCGACCGCCACGACAATCGTGTCCTCGATCACAGCGCCCTGGCCGTCGGTCATCGCGGCGGTCAGCGTGTAGGTTCCGGTGCTGGTCGGCTGCCAGCCAGTCTGCCAGGCGCGCTCGGTGGCGCCGGGATTGTCGGTGAAGCTGGCGATCAGCGCCTGGTTGGCGAACAGGCGGATCGCCTGGATGCCCTGCGGATCGTAGCCGGCGCCGCGCACGGGGACGGTGGCGCCGACCGGGAAGCTGGCGCCGCCGGCGGGGCTCTGGATCGCGATCATGCTGGGATCGGCGGCGGTCTGCGGAACGATTGCGACGCTGGAGCAGTGGCCTGCCGTGTCGCACGCTTTGACCGGGATCGGCCCCTGGACCCAGCCGCTGACCGCGCACGTCACCGTGGCGCCGGTGGCCTGGTCCGGGTCCTCGCCGTAGCTGAGGGCGAGGCTGGCGCCGGCGCAGGGCTGGCTGATTCGATCGACATCGAGGAAGCGGTCGGTGGTGGCGATCGTGTAGACGGTGCGGCTGACCGGGGCGCTGCCGTAGAGCGCGGCGGTGGCGGTGATCACCGGCGCTTTGGTGTCGATGATGCCGCGCCAGGCGGTGGTCGGCTCGCCGACGTTGGCGGCGTCGTCGCTGGCGCGGGCGTGGAGCAGGTAGTAGCCCTCGGTGTCGGCCGGCAGCGCGTAGCTCCAGGCCGAGGCCAGGCTGGTCGAGCGGCTGAGCGCGGCGTTCTGCCAGCTCGACGCGCTGGCCCTGCTCGCCAGCAGCGCCATCTCGGCCGGCGGCAGCGCCCGCCCGTAGACGCGGACCTCGTCGAGCGCGCCGCGCCAGCGGCTGTCGGCGCCGCCGATCAGCAGGCCGCTCGCCGGGGCCGGAACGCGGCCCTGGTAGCCGTCGGAGGTGATGATCAGCTCGCCGTTGACATAAATATTGAAGTTGACGCCGTCGAAGCTGGCCGCGACGTGGCTCCAGGCGCCGTTCGCGACCGCTGGGCCGACCGTGGTCAGCTCCAGCCACTC
>DASWWB010001338.1:0-2476 GCA_036406115.1 Herpetosiphonaceae bacterium | reverse complement strand
CAGCGTCAGGATATTGCTGAATATGGCCATCTTCGCTCATTCGTACGAATGTGAGTCGGGGGTTCTTGCTGCGGATTATGGGCGATGCAAGCGCGAAAAGCAACCAGCAATAGGTCCCGTCGTCCCCTGGTTCCGCTCAATTTGTTGGGATTTCGTTAAATAGTCCGTAAGGTACAATGGGTATGCTAAGCCGGGGCGGCCGTTCGCCCCGCCCTGCTGTCTCTCTCCGCATCGACGAGGTTGGCGCATATGGCTCCAGTACGTGCCCACAGCGACGGCTTTCCCGGCGCGACCGCCCCTGATGGCGCAAGCGATCTGCTGCATTTCCTGCTGGACTCGATGGCCGAGGGCGTGCTGCTGCTGGACGACGGGCTGCGCATCGCCGCCGCCAACCCTGCCGTCTGCGCGCTGCTGGGCTACAGCCGCCAGGAGCTGATGGGCCGGGCGCTGGACGCGCTGTTCCCATCAGCCCCGCCCGACGCCGAGGCCCTGCTGACGCTCAGCCGCCAGGCCGGCGCGCTGCTGCGGGGCCGGCGCAAGGACGGCTCGGCCTGCGAGGTCCAGCTGGCGCTCCACTGCCCGCCGGCCGGCATGGCGCCGGGCTTCGTCCTGCTGCTGCGCGATGTGACCCAGCGCGCCCAGCGCGAGCGGCGGCTGCTGGAGCAACAGCAGTTTTTGCGCCAAGTGATCAACGCCATCCCCAATTTTATTTTTGTCAAGAACGCCGCCGGCTCGTATATCCTGGCCAACGAATCGTTCGCCCGCCAGTACGGCCTCAGCGCCGACGAGCTGATCGGCCGCAACGACGCCGACGTGGTCGCCAACCCCGACACCGTGCGCCGCTTCCTCGACGAGGACCATGATGTGCTGGCCCACGGCAGCGAGATCTTCATCCCCGAGCATCCGATCATGGTCGAGGGCGCCCGGCGCTGGATCCAGAGCATCAAGCGCCCGCTGCGGATCGGCGAGCAGACGCGGGTCCTGGGCGTGATCACCGACATCACCGCCCGCAAGCTGGCCGAGGAGCGGCTGCGCGAGAGCGAGGCCTGGCACCGCTCGATCATCGCGGCCCTGGAGGAGGCGGTGATTGTCCAGGACGCCGATATGCGGATCGTCGATTGCAATCCCGGCGCCGAGCGCATGATCGGGCTGCCCGCCGAGCACATGCTGGGCCTGGAGATGGGCCGCGAGACCTGGCGCTCCATCCGCGAGGACGGCTCGCCCTTCCCCTACGACGAGCAGCCGGCGATCCTCACCCTGCGCACCGGCCAGCCCCAGACCAACGTGCTGATGGGCATCTACCGGCCCGATGGCACGCCGCGCTGGATTTCGATCAACACCCAGCCGCTGCTGCTGCCGGGCCAGGACCAGCCGTCGGCGGTGGTGTCGTCGTTTTTCGATGTGACCGAGCGCCGCCAAGCCGACCGCGATTTGCAGCTCCAGCGCGATTTCGCCCTCCAGGTGATGACCACGATGGGCCAGGGCCTCACGGTGACCGACGGCTCGGGCCGCTTCACCTTCGTCAATCCGGCCTACGCCGCCATGCTCGGCGCCAGCCCGGAGGAGCTGATCGGCGTCAGCCCGTTCGACCTGGTGCATCCCGACGACCGCGCCGAGCTGGAGGCTGCCTACGGGCGGCGGCAGGGCGGCGAGACCACCAGCTACCAGGCCCGGCTGCTGCGCCGCGACCAGCAGCCGGTCAACGTGCTGATCACCGGCGTCCCGCGCTGGATCGAGGGCCGGATCGAAGGCTCGATCGCGGTTGTTACCGATCTGACCGAGCCCAAGCGGCTGGAGGCGGCCCTGGCCCAGGCCCGCGACCAGGCGCTGGAGGCCTCGCAGCTCAAATCGCAGTTCGTCGCCAACATGAGCCACGAGATCCGCACGCCGATGAACGGCATCATCGGCATTGTCGATCTGCTGCTGGCGGCGCCGATCAGCGATGAGCAGCAGGAGCTGGTCGGCATCATCCGCGATTCGGCCCACGCGCTGCTGACGATCCTCGACGACATCCTGGATTTCTCCAAGATCGAGGCCGGCAGGCTGGAGCTGGAGCGCGTCAGCTTTCCCGTGGCGGAGGTGATCGAGGGGGCGATCGACTTGCTGGCGGCCCGCGCCCGCGAGAAGCGGATCGAGCTGATGGCGCTGGTCGCGCCGGAGCTGGCGGGGCCGCTGTGGGGCGATCCCGGCCGGCTGCGCCAGGTGTTGATCAACCTGGTGGGCAACGCCGTCAAATTCACCCAGCGCGGCGAAGTGATTGTCAGCGCCGCCTGCGAGGAGCAGACCGCCGATCACACCCGGCTGCGCTTCAGCGTCACCGACACCGGGATCGGCCTGTCGGGGACCGCCCGCGAGCGGCTGTTCCAGGCCTTCGTCCAGGCCGACAGCTCGACGACCAGGCTGTACGGCGGCACCGGGCTCGGGCTGTCGATCGCCCAGCGGCTGGCCGGGATGATGGGCGGCGAGATCGGCGTCG
>DASWWB010001337.1:0-7292 GCA_036406115.1 Herpetosiphonaceae bacterium | reverse complement strand
GTCGACGCTCTGCTGCGCGCCTGCGCCAGCCGGGCCGCCTAACGCGAAGGGGAACACGCAATGGCTCAAACATTCGCCGAACAAATTTTGTCCAACGCCGCCGGCCGGCCCGTGCGCACCGGCGACAACGTGGTGGTCGATGTCGATCTGGTGATGATGCACGACAGCCTGTCGCCCAGCATCATCGACGTGCTGCACAACGAGTTGGGCGCCGAGCGGGTCTGGGACCGCGAGCGGGTGGCGGTGGTGATCGACCACGTGGCGCCAGCGGCGACGGTCCGCCAGGCCGAGCAGCAGCAGCAGGTGCGGCGCTGGGTCGCCGCTCAAAACATCCGCCACCTGTTCGATGTCGGCCGCGGCATCTCGCACCAGGTGCTGATCGAGGAGGGCCTGGTGACGCCCGGCATGCTGGTGGTCGGCAGCGACTCGCACAGCACCGGCTACGGCGCCGTCGCCGCCTTCGGCACGGGTATGGGCACGACCGATATCGCGCTGGCCCTGGCGACCGGCCAGACCTGGCTGCGGGTGCCGGAGACGGTGCGGGTGGTGGCGCGGGGCCGCTTCCGGCCCGGCGTCAGCGCCAAGGACCTGGGGCTGTGGGCCGCCCGCACCCTGCGCGCCGACGGCGCGACCTACGCCAGCGTCGAGTGGCACGGGGTCGATTTCCTCTCCTGGGGCGATCGCATGACTCTGGCCACGCTCTCGATCGAGGTCGGCGCCAAGGCCGGGATTGTCGCGCCGGGCGGCCTGACCGACCACAGCGTTCCCGGCTGGCTGCGCTACGAGCCCGAGGCCGAGGTCGCCCGCACCGTGATCTGCGACCTGGCGGCGCTGGAGCCGCAGATCAGCGTGCCGCACACTGTCGACAATGTGTTCGACCTCGCCGACGTGGGCCGGGTCAACATCGATGTGGTCTATCTCGGCACCTGCACCAACGGCCGCTACGAGGATATGGCGGCGGCGGCGAGCATCCTGCGCGGGCGGCGGCTGGCGCCCGGCGTGCGCATGATCGTCGTGCCGGCCTCCAGCGAGGGCCTGGCGCGGGCGGCGTCGGATGGGACGCTCACGGCGCTGCTCAACGCCGGCGCCACCATCGGCACGCCCGGCTGCGGCGCCTGCATCGGCCGCCACATGGGCGTGCTGGCGCCCGAGGAGGTCTGCGTCTTCACCGGCAACCGCAATTTCCGCGGCCGGATGGGCAGCCCGCACGCCAACATCTACCTGGCCTCGCCCGAAGTCGCCGCCGCCAGCGCCCTGGCCGGCTACCTGGCCCATCCGCAAGAAGTGCTGTGAGGAGATAGCGTTATGGCTCGCATTTGGATTTTCGGCGCCGATGTCAACACTGATCAAATTGTCCCCGGCCGCTACGCGCCCTACATGCTCGGCCAGGGCGACGACCTGCGCCGCTACCCGTTCATCGAGGCCCGGCCGGACTTCGCGCCCAACGTCAGCCCCGGCGATCTGCTGGTCGCCGGGCCGAACTTCGGCTGCGGCTCCAGCCGCGAGTACGCCCCGCTGGCGCTCAAGCTGGTCGGCGTGGGGGCGATCATCGCCCCGCTGTTCGCGCGGATTTTCTACCGCAACGCCCTCAATCTGGGCATCCCCTGCTTCACCGCCGACCTGGCGGGCCGGCTGGCCGACGGCGACGAGGTGGATTTCGACCTCCACGCCGGCAGGATCGCCCTGGCCGGCGGCGAGATCATCCAGCTGGCCGAGCCGCCGCAGTTCATGCGCGAGGTCTGGGCCGAGGGCGGGATCGTGCCGTTCTACCGGCGCCACGGCCGCTTCCCCGGCGCGCAGGAGGCGGCGCGATGAGCCCGTCGATCTGCCTGATCGCCGGCGACGGCATCGGCGCCGAGGTGGTGCCCGCCGCCCGCCGGGTGCTGCAAGCGCTGCTGCCCGCCGCATCGTTTGTCGAGGCCGAGGCCGGCTGGGCGACCTTCGAGCGCACCGGCGAGGCGCTGCCCGCCGCCACGCTGACGGCGGTCGCCGCCGCCGACGCGACGCTGTTCGGCGCGGTCAGCTCGCCCTCGCGGCGGGTGGCCGGCTACCGCAGCCCGATCGTCGGCCTGCGCCGCCAGCTCGATCTCTACGCCTGCGTCCGGCCGGTGCGGACGCCGCCGCTGCCCGGGGCCCGCGCGGGCGTCGATCTGCTGGTCGTGCGCGAGAACACCGAGGGGCTGTACGCCGGCCTGGAGCAGCGCGAGGGCGATGACCGGGCCACGGCGACCAGGGTCGTGACCCGCGCCGCCAGCGAGCGGATCGTGCGCTGGGCGCTCCAATACGCCCGGGCCAACGGCCGGCGGCGCGTCACGCTCGTCCACAAGGCCAATGTGCTGCGCGAGACCTGCGGCCTGTTCCGCGAGGCCGGGCTGGCGGTGCTGGCCGACGCCGAGGGCATCGAGGTCGATGAGCTGCTGGTCGACAACGCGGCCTATCAGCTGGCCCGCGACCCCGGCCGCTTCGACATCCTGGTCACGACCAACCTGTTCGGCGACATTTTGTCGGACGTGGCGAGCGTGTGGGGCGGCGGGCTGGGGCTGGCGGCCTCGGCGAACTACGGCCCCGCCAACGCCGTGTTCGAGCCGGTCCACGGCAGCGCGCCGGACATCGCCGGCCGCGGCGTCGCCAATCCGCTCGCCACGCTCGGCGCCGCCGCGCTGCTGCTGGAGTTCGTCGGCCGGCCCGCCGAGGCCGCCCGCCTGCGTGAGGCGATCGGCCTGACGCTCAGCGCCGGCCCGCGCACCTCCGACCTGGGCGGCTCCGCCACGACCGGCGCCGTGATCGAATCAATCTTGGCCAACCTGAACGACGCGCCAAGCGAGCGAAGGCCTATCTTGCAAGCCGCCGCGACGGCTGGCGACTGGCAAATTTGAATTCCGGCAGCCGATAGTCGCAATCCCGACGACTGACGACTAACGACTGACGACTTATAGAAAGAGGCAACCCAATGACCACCGCGACCATCTGCCCCGAGTGCGAAGGCCCGATCGCCCTGGACGCCGGCGTGTTGGACGGCGAGATCATCCCTTGCGGCGACTGCGGCGCCGACCTGGAGGTCCTGTCGGTGAATCCCGTCGAGCTGGCGCTGGCCCCCGAGGTTGAGGAAGATTGGGGCGAGTAGCCCGGAGAGGAGACAGATCATGCGGATTGGAATGTTGTGCTCGCGGATCCGGGTCGAGGAAAAGCTGCTCATCCAGTCGTTCGCCGAGCGCGGCGTGGCGATCGAGCGGATCGACGACGGCGAGATCATGTTCGATTTGAACGCGCTCCAGGCCGGCCGCGGCGCCGATCAGTTTCCGGAGATTATCCTGGAGCGCTCGCTGCACCACTCGCGGGCGCTGTACGCCCTGAAAGTCTTCAACGACGCCGGCATCCCGACGATCAACAGCTACCAGACGGCGCTGCTGTGCGGCGACAAGTTCCTGACGACCCAGGCGCTGCTGCGGGCCGGCGTGCCGTCGCCGCGCTGCCTGCTGGCCTTCACGCCCGAGTCGGCGCTCCAAGCGATCGAGGAGCTGGGCTACCCGGCGGTGCTCAAGCCGGTGATCGGCTCGTGGGGGCGGCTGGTCTCGAAGGTGAATGACCGCGAGGCGGCCGAGGCGCTGCTGGAGCACCGCGAGACGCTGGGCAACTACCAGCACGCCATCTTCTATGTCCAGGAGTACGTGCCCAAGGCGCAGGGCCGCGACATCCGGGCCTTCGTAGTGGGCGGCGAGTGCATCGCGGCGATCTACCGCACCAGCGAGCACTGGATCACTAACACCGCGCGCGGCGGCCAGGCCAGCAACTGCCAGGTCACGGCGGAGCTGGCGGAGATCTGCGTGCGCTCGGCGGCGGCGGTCGAGGGCGACGTGGTGGCGATCGACCTGCTGGAGACCGGCGAGGGCCGGCTGCTGGTCAACGAGGTCAACTACACGATGGAGTTCCGCAACAGCATCAGCACGACGGGCGTGGACATCCCGGGGCGGATCGCCGAGTTTGTGCTGGAGCGGGCCGCCGCCGGCCAACTGGCGGTGGCGCGATGACCAGCGTCAGCATTGTCGGCGGCTCGGGCTACGTGGGCGGCGAGCTGCTGCGGCTGCTGCTCGACCATCCCGGCGTCCGCGTGGCCCAGGTGACGAGCGAGCGCCACGCCGGCCAGTTCGTCCACAGCCTGCACCCGAACCTGCGCGGGCGCACCGAGCTGCGCTTTGGGCCGGCGGCGGAGGTCGCGCCCTGCGATGTCCTCATCCTGGCGCTGCCCCACGGCGCGGCAGGGCGGCGGATCGAGCACTGGGCCGGCTTGGCCGGGCGGGTGATCGACTGCTCGGCCGACTTCCGGCTGCGCGACGCCGCCGCCTACCGCCGCTGGTACGGCGAGGAGCACCCGGCGCCGGAGTGGCTCGATCGCTTCGCCTACGGCCTGCCGGAGCTGGGGCGCGAGCGGCTGCGCGGGGCGCGCTACGTCAGCGGCGTCGGCTGCAACGCCACCGCGATCAACCTAGCGCTGCTGCCGCTGGTCCGCGCCGAGCTGATCGACCTGGCGCGGCCGGTGATCGCCGATGTCAAAGTCGGCTCGTCGGAGGGCGGGGCGGCCGCGTCGGACGCCAGCCACCACCCGGAGCGGGCGGGCGTGGTCCGCTCGTTCGCCCCGGTCGGCCACCGCCACACGGCGGAGGTGAGCCAGGCGCACGGCTTGGAGCAGATTCACCTGTCGGTGACCTCGGTCGAATTGGTGCGGGGCGCGCTGGCGACCTGCCACCTCTGGCTCAAGCCGGGCGTCGGCGAGCGCGATCTGTGGCGGGCCTACCGGGCGGCGGCGGCCGGCGAGCCGTTCCTGCGCGTCGTCCACGAGCGCGGCGGGCTGCACCGCCACCCCGAGCCCAAGATCCTGGCAGGCTCCAACTACGCCGACATCGGCTGGAGCCTTGACGAGAGCAGCGGGCGGCTGGTGGCGCTGGGCGCGATCGACAATTTGATGAAAGGCGCGGCCGGCAGCGCCGTCCAGTGCCTCAACCTGATGTGCGGCTTCGATGAGACGGCGGGCCTCGGCTTCGCCGGCCTCCATCCGGCCTAGGAGCGGCGCCATGATTGTGATCAAAATCGGCGGGGCGGCGGGGATCGACCCCGGGCCGCTCTGCGCCGATCTGGCGGCGGAGTGGCGGGCGGGCAGGCGGATGATCCTGTGCCACGGCGGCTCGGACGGCGCGACGACCCTGGGCGAGCGGCTGGACCATCCGCCGCGCTTCGTGGTCTCGCCCTCGGGCCACACCAGCCGCTACACCGATCGGCGGACGCTGGAGATTTTTATGATGGCGACGGCGCTGCTCAACCGCCAGCTGGTCGAGCGGCTGGCGGCGCTGGGCGTGCCGGCGGTGGGGCTCTCGGGGATCGACGGCGGCTTGCTGCGGGCCAGGCGCAAAGCCACGATTCGGATTGTGGAGGACGGGCGCCAGCGCGTGCTGCGCGACGATTGGACCGGCGCCGTGGAGTCCGTCAACACCGGGCTGCTGGCGCCGCTGCTGGAGGCCGGCTACCTGCCGGTCATCGCGCCGCTGGCGCTGGGCGAGGCCGGCGAGGCGCTGAACATCGACGCCGACCGCGGCGCGGCGGTGCTGGCCGGCGCGCTGGGCGCCGAAAGCCTGCTGCTGCTGAGCAACGTGCCCGGCGTGCTGGCGCGCTTCCCCGACGAGTCCTCGCTCATCCGCCGCCTGCCGGCAGGGGAGCTTGACGGGCTTGAGGCGGCGCAGGGTCGGATGAAAAAGAAGCTGCTCGGCGCGGCGGAAGCGCTGCGGGCGGGCGTGGGCCAGGTGGTGATCGGCGACGGGCGGCGCGAGCGGCCGGTCGCGGCGGCGCTGCTCGGCTGGGGGACGGTGATCGCATGATCGCGCTTGAACACGACATCATTGCCCTGGAGCAGGTCCACAGCTCAGGCGCTTACGCCAAGCGGCCGGTGGCCTTTGTGCGCGGCACCGGCGCCATGCTCTACGACGACAGCGGCCGGGCCTACATCGACTGCGCCGCCGGCATCGGCGTGGCGAACGTCGGCCACTGCCATCCCGCGGTGGCGGCGGCGATCGCCGCGCAGGCCGCGACGCTGATCACTTGCCCCGAGGCTTTCCATAACGACCAGCGCGCCCTGCTCCAGGCCGAGCTGGCAGCACTGCTGCCCGAGGGCATGGATCGCGTTTTCCTCTGCAACAGCGGCGCCGAGGCGCTGGAGGCGGCGATCAAGTTCGCCCGGCTTTCGACCGGCCGGGCCGGCGTGGTGGCGGCGATGCGCGGCTTCCACGGCCGCACGCTCGGCGCACTGAGCGCGACCTGGGAGAAACACTACCGCGAGCCGTTCGCGCCGCTGGTGCCGGAGTTCAGCCACGTGCCGCTCAACAACCAGGCGGCGCTGGAGCAGGCGGTCGGCCCCGGCACCGCCGCAGTGGTGCTGGAGGTGGTCCAGGGCGAGGGCGGCGTGCGGCCCGCCGATCCCGCGTTCCTGCTGCTGGCCGAGCGGCTGTGCCTGGAGCGCGGCGCGCTGCTGATCCTCGACGAGGTGCAGACCGGCCTCGGGCGGACCGGCAGCATGTTCGCCTTCGAACATGCCGGGCTGCGGCCGGATCTGCTCTGCCTGGCCAAGGCGCTGGGCGGCGGCGTGCCGATCGGCGCGGTGGTGCTGGGCGAGCGAGTCCAGGGCCTCGGCCCCGGCCTGCACGGCTCGACCTTCGGCGGCAACCCGCTGGCCTGCGCGGCGGCCCGCGCCACGCTGCGGGTCATCCGCGAGGAGAATCTGGCGGCGGAGGCGGCGCGCAAAGGCGCCTGGCTGCTGGGCCGGCTGCGGGCGCTCGACACCCCGGTGGTGCGCGAGGTCCGCGGCCTGGGCCTGATGATCGGCCTGGAGCTGCGGGCGAAAGTCGCGCCCTACCTCAAGGCCTTGCAGGAGCGGCACGGCGTGGTCGCGCTCAACGCCGGCACCTCGGTGCTGCGCCTGCTGCCGCCGCTGGTGATCAGCGACGCCGAGCTGGAGCAGGTCGCCGACGCGCTGGCGGCGGTCTTGGCGGAGGCGCTGTATGGATGATCAGCAGGCGATCGCGCTGCTGGAGCGCATGGTCTCCATCCCCAGCCTGTCGACCGATGAGGCGGCGCTGGCGGCGTTCCTGGTCGAGGCCATGGCGGCGGCCGGCTTCGACGCCCACATTGACGAGGCCGGCAACGCGATCGGCGCGATCGGCGCCGGCGCTGAGACGGTGGTGCTGCTCGGCCACATGGACACGGTGCCAGGCGCCATCCCGGTGCGGATCGAGGACGGCGCGCTGTGG
>DASWWB010001336.1:0-14601 GCA_036406115.1 Herpetosiphonaceae bacterium | reverse complement strand
GGAGATAGCCGGGCGGAAGATCACTGGAGGCACTCCGCACCTGGCCATTGGCATCCAGCAGCAGCACATAGAGCCCCGGCGTGGCAAACTCCACGAGGGGTGGCGGCAGCAGCAAGGAGGGGGAGTCGGGCGTGGTCGGATCATCGCGCGCAATGGCCTGACTGATCAGGTGCGTTCGTTCGTGGAGTTGGCGATCCACGGTTGCGCGCAGCTGCCGCTGAAGCAGCACATAGACGCCCAGGGTGACGCCCCCCAGCGTCAGCAGGGTCAACATCCCCATCAACAGGGTCAGCCGCTGCCGCATCGAGCGCGGCCAGCTCATCGCTCCTCCTCACGCAAGGCATAGCCCACCCCTCGCAGGGTTTGCAGCAGTCGTGGTTCGTCCTGGGCCTCCAGTTTATCGCGCAGCCGGCCGATTTGGACCTCCACGGCATTACTTTCAATCGGGGTATCGCCCCAGACATGGGCCAGCAGTTGGTCGCGGGTCAGCGCCTGGCGTGGATGGGTCAGAAAGAAGTGCAGCAGCGAGAATTCGCGGGCCGTCAGCTCCAACCGCCGTTCGCCGCGATAACCTTCCCGCGTCGTGGTATCGAGCGCCAGATCGCTGAACCGCAGCACACGCTGCTCATCCGGGGTGATGCGGCGGAGCAGTGCCCGGATGCGGGCCAGGAATTCATCAAAATCAAACGGCTTCACCAAATAATCGTCGGCGCCGCTATCCAGCCCGGCAATCCGGTCTGGCACCGCGTCGCGCGCCGTCAGCATCAAGATCGGCGTACTGAGACCGCGCCGGAGTCGGCGGCAGACCTCCAGGCCATCCAGTTCCGGCAGCATGACATCCAACACAATGAGATCCGGCGGGGCCAGCCGAACCTGCTGGAGCGCCGCGAGCCCTGTCTCCGCCACCTGCACGGTATAGCCTTCAAAGCGTAACCCGCGACTCACGACGCTCAGAATCGACGGGTCATCATCCACGACCAAAATCGTTGCCATAAGGGCCTCCTGACCCCCGGAGTATAGCAAAGAGAGCTGACGCGGCGGGTCATCTCCATGTCATGTTGCGGTCATCATCATGTGCTACCGTGGCCCCATGGGGCCGTGGCTCCCACGGCCTCCCAGCAGTGCCGCGCTGGGCGGCACGCACCAGTTGAAGGATCTGTATGGGCGCAATAGGCTCAGAACTCCTGATTATTGTCTTGCTGACGCTGGCGAACGGCTTCTTCTCCGGCTCAGAGATTGCGATTGTCTCGGCCCGCCGGAGTCGGCTCGAACAGCAGGCCGCCGCTGGCCGGCGGGCCGCACGCCAGGCCATGGCGCTCGCCGACAACCCCGATCGCTTCCTGGCAACCGTCCAGGTGGGCATTTCGTTGATCGGCACCTTTGCCGCCGCCTTTGGCGGGGCGCGGATTGGTGAGATCCTCGCCACCACCTTCAAGACGATTCCGGCGGTTGCGGCCTACGCGGAGCCGCTTGGGTTGGGAATCGTCGTGGTCGGACTCACCTATCTCTCCCTGATTATTGGCGAGTTGGTCCCCAAACGGATCGCCCTCCAGTACGCGGAAGGCTGGGCATTGTTCGCTGCGCCCATTATGACCTGGATCGCGCGGCTTGCGCGGCCGATTGTGGCCGTCCTGACCGCCTCCGTACGGGTCGTGTTGCGGCTCTTAGGCCAACGCAAGGCCGCCGAACAGACCGTTACCGAAGAAGACATTACCTTCATGATCCGCGAGGCGACCACCAGCGGGACCGTCGAGGTCGGTGAAGCACAGCTCATCAAGCGGGTGTTCCAATTTACCGACCGGCCGGTGGTCCATGTGATGACGCCCCGGACGGAAATGACGGTGCTCCCCAGCGAGACGCCGTGGCGACAGGTCATGGAGACCTTTGTCACCACCGAGTATTCGCGGATTCCGCTGTATCACGGGGATGCCGATCACATTGTGGGGGTTGTGCATGCCAAAGATTGCATGCGAATGCTCCTCGACACCGACCCGCCAGCGACCGCTGCCGCCCTGATGCGCGCCCCTACCTTTATCCTCACCTCGCAGCCAATCGATGATGTGCTGACCCTCTTTCGCCGGCAAGGCTCACATCTCGGGATTGTGATTGACGAATATGGGCAGGTTGCCGGCATGGTGACGCTCGAAGATCTGCTGGAGGAGTTGGTGGGGGAGATCCGCGACGAATACGACCAGGCCGAAGAAAGTCCCATGATCGAGCGGGCTGACGGGAGCTGGCTGGTCGATGGGATGCAATCGCACGAGGTGGTCCAGGACCGAACGGGGCTCGTGTTCACTCCCACCCATGAGGACCGCAGCTTTACAACGATCGCCGGGCTCATTATGGCAGAGCTGAACGAGCTCCCGAAGGTTGGTGATCAGGTCGTCCTGGGGACGACCGTGTTCGAGGTGGTGGATATGGATGGGCGCCGCATCGATAAGGTGCTGATCCGCCCGCAAGCGCCCCCCGCAGCGCCATCGACCACGGAAGACCCCAATGGCCCGCCGACGGCCTGAGATAAGGGCGGACGGTGACCGCTGGGCGCCCCTCCAGCAGCGGCTTGATCACCAGCTCGACCGCCTTGAACGCCTTGAAGCCCAGATGGCACAGCGGGCTGGCGACCGCATGCGGTGGAACCATCGTGCGCGGAACGCTGGGCGGATGGTGCAGCGGTGGAGCTGGCTCGGTATGCTGGCGGGGTGGGGAACCCTGGCCCATCCCCACGTCCGACGGAGCACCATGGAATGGCCTGAGAGTCTGTGGCGGCTGGGCGTGGGCGGCATGCTGGTGATTCCGGGAGTCCTGGGACTGATCGGGCTCTGGCCGCAGCACAGCGCCTGGCGCCAGTGGGTCAGCTGGCTCCTGTTCGGCAATCTGGCGGCGGTGCTTACCATCCTGCTGCTCGCCCTCCGCAGTGGTGGTCTGCGCTGAACGGCAACGAATGACCGGCAGGATACCCGTGGAGGCAGCATGGAACGACGCCCGTGGATCATCTGTGGCACGCTCGCTGGGGTTATTATATTTTCACTGATGGTGCTCGCCGTCTATAGTTTCTTTAACGTCCCGGATGAGTGACCCGTCGTGCGCCAGGGCGACGACCTGCTGCGTGCCCACCGATACCACCGCCTGCCGCAGCGCGCCCCAGGGTTCACCGGTGTCTGCAAGCGATCATGGGGGACGGCGCCATTCCTGCGTCACGGCACACACGGAACCGACAATTGACACCACACCTACAACACCGTACTGATCAGCAAGGCGTTGTAGGTGTAGTGTCAAAAAACGAACATAAGCGGTATTATCGGAACGAAATCCTTCCAACAAGGTCTTTTTTACGCGCGTACGACCCTAAATGCTTGACACTGGTACTCACAGCCAGTTGTCATGGCGTCAAAATCGCAGCATGTTACCTGTAAACCATTTGGGGATGCTCCAAAATCCTCCTGACGCTGCCTGCTTCAGGGGCATATCCTGGTCACGATTCTGCTGCTTGGCGCACATCCATCATGGCCAGCATTCCATCAGGGCTTAAACGCACGCGCCCCCGAAACATGGTAGTGAGCGTGGATTTGCCCGTGAAAACGGGGCGCGCACCTTATCCGACCCGTCAAAATCGTTGACCATGCCAGGTCTGACAGCACCTTATCAGAACCTTTGATGGTCAGAAGCAGAGCCAACGGGGCCAATACTGGAGCTTATCAGCCCCGTTCGCCGCTTTTGCAGACGAAAACCGCTCATATGTTCGCTGCAATCTTTCGGGGGGCTGTGCATTTAAGCCCTGCTCGACCAGGCTGTTTGGCCTCATATCGGGATAGAAAAGCAGCATCGCCATTGTGTTATATGCTCAGGGTGGCGGTTCACGGTCGAGCGCGCAGCGGTTCCTGATCGGCACGACGTCATGGATGCCGATCGCACGCAAGAGAAGCCCCCCAGCAAACCCCAAAGGTCGTTGTATCGGCTTCGTTCAATTTGGCTTATGTGGCGGCATACGTGCCATTACCCGCGTTCTTTGAAATGAACGATGCGGTGTGGTTGCGCATGGGCGATGTCAGCGCCACATCAAGCCTTAAAATGTTATGCGTCCTCTTTCTGCTATACTGGCGCACAGGCCCAGTGTGACGGCACGCCGCACTGCCCCGGCTAAGCTATCAAAAAACGACGCATAATGGAGGAAGCGACGGATGCCTGATGGACCAACCGCTCACATTGCGGTGGTGGACACCCTGCCGGCCTTCGGTCAGTGGCTGGAAGCGCGCCATCGCCCCGCGACCCGCCGGCTCTATACCCAAACCCTCCGGCGCTTTGCGACCTGGCTTCAGGAGACCTACCCCACCATGGCGCCGACGGTCGGCCAGCTGGGGCCGCGCGACGGCGCCCGCTATCGCGAGTGGCTGCGCAGCCAGGAGCGCCAGCCGGCCACGATCAACACGGCCTTGGCGGCACTGGAGTGCTGGGGCGGGTGGAGTATGGATGCCGGATTGCGCGCCGACAATCCCTTCGCGGCGACCCAGCGCATTCGCACCGAGGACACCCAACGGGCACCGAAGGCCTTGGCGGCACCGCAGCAAGACGCCCTGCTGAAAGCCACCACGTTGCTCCGCCAGCCGGTCCGGGCGCACATCATCGTGAGCCTGCTCCTCCACACGGGGCTGCGTGTAGCCGAACTCTGTGCCCTGCGCTGGGGTGATCTGACGATCGGCGAACGTATCGGCGCGCTGCGGGTCCGCAGCGGCAAAGGGGGGACGGCACGCACCGTGCCCCTGAACGTCGAGGTCCGCCGGGCACTCTGGACCTGGGTGGCAACAACCACAGATCTCGGCAACACCGTGCCGCCGCAGTCCCGGCCGCGTTGGACGACAGACCATGTGGCGGTGCTTCAGCCCTGGCTGGCGAAGCACGCGACGGCGCCGGTCATTCCCAGTCAGAAAGGCGGCCCGCTCCAGGTGCGGGCGGTGCAAAAGCTGATTGCTGCCGCCGCAGCCCACGCGCGGATCACCGATCCTGAGGTCACCCCACACACGCTACGGCACACCTACGCGACCCAGCTCGTGACCAATGTGACGTGATCCCCAAAATTGAGTCCAATCACAATGGGATGTCCGGTAGAATGAATCATCAGGATGGAGGACACCCATGAAACAGTCACGGTTCACGACCGAACAGATCATCGCGGTGCTCAAGCGTGCCGACGCCGGCGAGACGATCGTCGACATTTGCCGCGAGGTGGGCATCAGCGACACCACGTTTGCCCGCTGGCGGGCGAAATACGGCGGCATGGAGGTCAGCGACGCCCAGCGTCTCCGCACCCTGGAGGCTGAGAATCGGCGCCTCAAGCAGCTCCTGGCCGAGACCATGCTCGACAATGCCGCACTCAAGGATGTCCTGGGAAAAAAGTGGTAAAGCCGGCCGATCGGCGTCAGGTGGTGGCCTATCTGGTCACGCACCATCGGTTCTCCGAGCGGCGCGCCTGCCAGCTGGTCCAGCTCGCCCGCGGCACGATGCGCTACCGGGCACAGCCCCGTGATGAGACGGCCCTCCGGGCGCGGCTGCGGGCGTTGGCGCAGGAGCGGCTGCGGTTTGGCTATCGCCGCCTGACCGTCCTGCTCCGTCGCGAGTTTGGCGCCGTCAACCACAAGCGCGTCCACCGCCTGTACTGCGCCGAGGGCCTGCGCGTCCGTCGCCGCGTGCGGAAGCGGGTTGCCGCGACCAGCCGGCCCGTGCGCGCGGAGCCGACGACGATTGGCACGGCCTGGTCGGTCGATTTCACGCACGACACGCTGGCCGGCGGCCGGACGTTCCGGACGTTGAACATCATCGACCGGGTGAGTCGGGTCTGTCATGCGATCACGGTCGACACGTCGGTGCCAAGTCTGCGCGTGATCCGGGAATTCGAGCGCGTGGCGGCGCGGGTCGGCCAGCCAATCGAGATCCGGGTCGACAACGGACCAGAATTCATCAGCCAGGCGCTGGATACCTGGGCGGCGGGACGGGGGATCACGCTCGATTTCACGCGGCCGGGCAAGCCGACCGATAACGGGCATAGCGAAAGCTTTAATGGCAAGTTTCGCGATGAGTGCCTGAACCAGCACTGGTTTCTCACGTTGGATGATGCGCGCCGCCTCATTGAAGCCTGGCGTGTCGATTACAATAGCGTCCGCCCGCATAGCGCCTTAGGGAATCTGACCCCGCAGGCGTACTGTGCCCAACAGCAGTCAAGACCCCCCCATTCTGGTTGGACTTGTTAGGGGGGCACGTCACAATATAGTCCATCACCAGGAACGAGATATCCCCTTCCACAAAATGATCACTCACCCGGGGCAAACAGGGATGGTGGAGCGTGCCCAGCAGCTGGGCCTCGTGGGCAAACGCCTTAATCAGCACCGGATCAGCGAGCAGGAGCTGCTTCACGGCCACCGGTCGGTGCAACCGCTGGTCATCGGCGGCATAGACGGCCCCCATACCGCCCTGACCAACCCGCTGGTTGATGCGATAGCGCTGTTGGAGCTGTGTCCCGGGTGTCAACATAGGCTGACTCTCCACAACTAGGGGGCAACGTGGGTAGCGCGGCTACGGACGCGGTCCGCACGGCACGGTGCCTGCGCCTACCGCCGTGAACCGGCGATGACGAGGGTCAGTAGAGCGTCCCCGCGGTCATCCAGCGGGGCCTCCGCCGTGGAACGGGTGCCCAAGCATACTGGCGCGCCACCGGTCCTGTCAAGCCAGGACCACACCGCACGGGGCAGCGGAGACCGCCGTGCGGTGCACCATGAAGGGGCATCAGGAATGGCGAAGACCAGGGGCAGGTGATCTCAACTACGCCGTGTGCCCCTGTGTGCTAATATCGAGTGAGACAGATTCGTTGGCCGAGATCCATTCTGATCAGGGCGCGAGGAGACCCGCATGGACGAACCCACCCGACCCGCCGATCGCCCGCTCCTGACCACCGCTGAACGCCAGGCGATCCTCGCCGAGTACGACTCCTACCCGCGTGGCGACGCCCGCCGGGGTGCCCTGCTCCGCCGCTACGGTCTGTCCACCTCCCAGCTCGCCAAATGGCGCCAGCGCCTCACCCGTGGGGCGACAAGCCTGGACAATCAGCGCCCTGGCCCACTGCCCCAGCCCGTCAATCCGCTCGCCGACGAGAACGCCCGCCTGCGCCGCGAGAACGCCCGGCTCCAGCGCCAGCTCGCCCAGGCCAGCGCGATTCTGGATGTCCAAAAAAAAGTTGCGACGCTGCTTGGCCTAGCGACCCCGACGGACGACGAATCCTAATGGACGGGGGTCAGGCCCTCGCCCCGGTCGTCGGAACGACCGTCGCGTGTGCCGTCCTGGGCGTGCCCCGCAGTACGGTCTACCGACACCGGCGCCGCCAGCCATGCGGGGCGCGTGGTCCGTCCCGCCGGCAGCCCCATCCCCGAGCGCTCACGCCGACGGAACAGGCGGTGGTCCGCGCCACGCTCAACAGCGAGCGGTTTGTCGACCAGGCGCCCCGGACCATCTCTGCGACCTTGCTTGACGAGGGCCAGTATCTCTGTCACTGGCGGACCATGTATCGGCTGCTCCGCGCCGACCAGGCCACCCGCGAGCGGCGGGCGGTCCGCCGCCACCCGGTATACGCCCGCCCCGAACTGCTGGCGACGGCGCCACGCCAGGTCTGGAGCTGGGACATTACCAAGCTGCGCGGGCCGCAGCCGGGCGTGTGGTACAACCTGTACGTGGTGCTGGATATCTTCAGCCGCATGGTCGTGGGGTGGCTGCTGGCCGACCGCGAGGATGCGCTCCTGGCCGAGCAGGTGCTTGCCGATGCCTATCACCGCGAAGGACTCGGCCCTTCCCAGTTACCCATCCACGCTGACCGCGGCGCGCCGATGACGGCGAAAGTGGTCGCCGACCTGCTGGTCGATTTGGGGGTACGGCGGTCGCACTGCCGGCCGCGCGTGTCCAACGACAACCCGTATTCGGAGGCCCAGTTCAAGACCATGAAGTATGGGCCGGCCTATCCCGGCCGATTTGCCAGTCTTGGCGACACCCGGGCCTGGGTGACCAGCTTCGTGCAGTGGTACAACCACGAGCACCGGCATAGCGGGCTGGGCCTGCTCACGCCGGCGATGATCCACAGCGGCGCCGCCGCCACGGTCGTCGCCGCCCGTCAGGCGGTGCTGACGGCCGCTGCCGCGTGCCATCCCGAGCGCTTTGTGCGCGGGCAACCGACGCCGCCAACCGTGCCGACTGCGGCCTGGATTAACCCGCCGCTGATCACGATGCCGTCGACAGACGCCCCGGCCTGTCTGAAACGGAATTCCTGATTGTCATCTGTCTCATCCGGCTTGACACATTCCGCCCATGCAAACGACGACTCAGCTTCGCCCATGGTCGGTGAAACGGCGCTGGAGCGCGCACTTCATCCGCGCAATGTCGATCCTCTTTCTGAGTTTCGACGCCAGTATGAAGCTGCTTCGCCTGGCGCCGGCGATGGAAGCGACCATCCAACTCGGGTACCCCGCACAGGCCGTCATGGGCATTGGCATGATTGAGCTGATCTGCCTCGTGCTGTACAGCATCCCACGGACCATGATCCTCGGCGCGATTCTGCTCACGGGATATCTCGGCGGTGCAGTCGCGACCCATGTCCGCATCGAGTCCGCGCCCTTCTCGGTGGTCTTTCCCGTGTTGCTCGGCATGGCGGTCTGGGGCGGTGTGGTCCTGCGGGAGCCGCAGCTCTGGGCGCTGTTCTGGAGATCCACCGCACGTGACTAGGGCGCAACCAGTCAGCTGGGGCACCGATTCACGACACATCAGACGCCCCGCCACCGTACGTCCGGGTGCGGCTTCTGCGGCGGGCGGCCCGCGCGGGCCGGCCCGTCGGCAACCGCGATTCAATCGATGGGAGGTCGCTGAAGTGGGGAATCGCGCGAGCTGTCCGCAGCGTGGTCCGATGTGACTGATTCGCTCCTACTGAGGTCTCCTATGCTGATTGGCTATATCCGGGTCTCAACCGCTGACCAGTCGGTGATCTGCAAACCGATGCCCTCCGAGACGCCGGCTGTGACTGGCTCTTCTCGGATATCGTCAGCGGCGTGAAGACCGCCCGCTACACCATGAAGATGAGGAGACAAGCAGGGAATGCCTATGCGTGATCATCGTCACGGTCGCATCAGGCTGGAGCCGGCGTGGAAGCTCGCGTGAGATCAACGACACAGAACGCCCCCGCTCGTGGCTGGGGGCGTTCTGTGATGCAGACTGGATCGTTTGCGCTTAGTAGGTAAAGCGCCAGATGTCGTGATCGACGGTGTAGTTGCCGTTGACGTCGAGGATCGTCGAGAGGAAGAAGCGCTCCCCCTCATCCTTCGTCATCGCCAGGCTGTTGAAGACGTCGGTGCCATATTTCAAGGTCCCCTGCAACACGAAGTTGCCGCTGTTGTTCATCGTAAACGGCGTCAGGTTCAGCCGGCCGTCGTCCTGGTCGCGGGCCAGGATCACGCCGCCGGCGCCCATATCAACGATTTCTACCGCTGTCACATCCTCCGCAAGCGTGGCTTCGGCCCGATGCAGCATCTCCGTGACACCGGGGCTGGTTTGCGCAATATCCCAATCCTGGATCTCCGCCCCGTGCGTGCTGGCGTTGATGATGCTCACATACATCCGGCTGCCAGACAGCGTCACCGATGCGGTGTCCACCGGGGCGCCGCGCACCTTGGTATCGACCTTGGTGATGTTCCCAGCCGCATCCGTCTTCCACAGGATCAGCCACGCACGGTCTTCCTCCACCTCACGCAGCACCGTCACAAAGTTGCGGCCCGTCGCAATATAGTCACCAGCAAGGGCAATCCGATCGAAGTGAACGGTGGTCTCGTAGCTCTTGAGCCAGGTAATCGTGCCATCTTCCTCAAGCCGCCAGCTGTCAATCCGCATCGTCGAGTTGGGGGTCATCAGCGTCGTCACGAAGACGCCATCGTTGCCGGTGCGGGCAATCTCGATCTCATCATAGACCGGGATATTCTTGGTGGTGTAATCAACGCCATTATTGAGCCGAACCAGCGAGCGCCCATTGGAGCCCCCATTGGGATCAAAGGGGATGAGCTTCAGGGTGTTATTGGAGAGCTTCACGGCCACGACGACCCAGCCGTGATCAATGTTGGCGATATCGACATCGCCGATCGCGCCATACTCCTCTACATCCTGCGCCACAAAGTTCTGGCTGGCATCGGTGTAGAAGGTCTGGACCCGCAGGTTGCCATCGGGGGTTCGAGAGGCGGTCACGTTCGTGCCGGCCTCACCAAAGGTGCTTTCGATCTCGTAGGCGGTGCCAGCATTGCCGAGATTGTAGTTTTTCAGGTGGGTCAGCGTCCCCGCCGCGAAGGCAGGACTTGCGACGCCGAACAGCAACGCCGCTGCAACCAACCCTTGTCCGAGCCGTTTGGGAAACTTCATTGCGAACTCCTCACACACACAACATCAATGCGGCAAGGATACGGGGCACCCGGGAAGGGAACGTGAAGTGTTTGTGAACTCGGATCATAGGCCTAGACACAACACGTCATGTGCGGAACAGGGCTGATCCGCGCGGCGCTTTGCCCTCCGATCACTGCTGCCCCGCCACTGGGGCTGATCAAGCGGTGCGCATGGGGCAGAACCGGCGATGCTCCCCAGGCGGATACGATGAACGGAGATCATTCGCCCCGCGCCGCGAGGCGCTCCGCCGCATACAGCCGGATTGTCTCCAGCATGCCGAACCGGGCGCCGGGCTCAGCCCCGCCGCGCTGCCGCACCAGATGATGGTCAAGCAGCGTCCGCAGCAGCCGCTCGGCCTGGGAGGGTGGCATGTCGAAGCCGCAGATCTCAATCAGCGCCGCGATTGTCCAGCCGTCGGCCAGGACGCTCAGCCGCGCAAACAAAATCTGGGCGGCGGGCTCGAGCACGTCGTAGCTCCAGCCAATCGCGGCGGCCAGGGATTGGTGCCGCTGCTCGGCGTCGCGCGGGCCGTTGGTGAGGAACGCCAGGCGTTGATCCAGTCGGTCGAGGATGGTCGCGAGGGAATGGTGGCGGAGCTGGGCCGCCGCTAGCTCAATCGCCAGCGGCAGCCCGTCCAGCCGCTCGCAGATCGCCCGCGCCTGCTCCGCCGCCTGGGCCAGGGCGAAGTCGGCGCTGACGGCGCGCGCCCGCTCGGCGAATAACCGCAGCGCATCGGCCTCGCGCGCCGGCTCGCCGCCATCCGCATCCGCCTGCTCGACGCCGAGCGGCGGCACCTCCAGGATCCGCTCGCCATAGAGCCCCAGGCGCGCCCTGCTGGTCGCCAGGATGGTGAGGCGCGGGGCGGCGTGGAGCAGCCGGCCCAGCACGGGCATGGCCGGGAGCAGATGTTCCGCGCTGTCGAGGACCAGGCAGAGGTGGCGCGGCGCGAGATATTCCCGCAGCCGCCCCTCAAGCTCGGCGCCGTCGTCGGCCAGCCCCAAGGCGCGGCTGATCGCCGGGACGACGAGCCGCGGCTCGGTGACTGGCGCCAGCGGCACAAACACCAGGCCGTGCGCGAACGCGGCGCCAGTCTCCCAAGCGACCTGGATGGCGAGCCGCGTCTTGCCGATCCCGCCCGGCCCGGCCAACGTGATGAGCCGGATGGACGGGTCCCGCAGCCAAGCGGCGACGACGGCGACCTCGGCGGTCCTGCCGATGAGGCTCGTCAGCGGGGCGGGAACCGTGCCCGCCGGCGCAAGCTGCAGCGCCGCCGGGAGGGCGGGCTGTTGCAGCGGCGCGTATGCCGCCGCGAGATGGGCCGCGAGCGTCGCCGCCAGCCGCCGCAGGAGGCGCTGGAAGGTCACGCGATGCAGATTGAGCCGCAGCGCATACTGGATATTGGTCAGCCCCGGCTCGGCCACCATCGCCGCCAGCGCCGGGCGCTCGCGCTCCGGCAGGGGCAGCTGGAGGAGCCGCTGCTGCACTGCGGCCAATCCGCCTTGGGCGATGATCCATGAGCGCCATGGCTCGGTGGTCAGCAGGCGATGCGGCGTGTCGATCAACGACAGCGTCACCTCGGATGTCCAGGATAGCGTCATTGGCGTCGTCTCCCTCGAATTTCGTGTTCTGCCGCAGCCGAGTCGCCGCAGGCGACGCGCCTCGTCGCGCTGATAAGATACGCGGGGGGGGCGAAGGTTCAGCGCCGGCGGCTGGTTACAGTCCGGTTACTCGCCGGCTACACTACAACTACACTTTTTATGGCATCGCAACCAGTCTCCTTGCTAGACTGGCCCGCGTGGGGTTTGGGACTGACTGATCCGCCCCGAATCTCTTATCGGACAGTGTTGCTGCAAGGAGGACTCTGATGGCTACGAATTCGACCGCACGGACGTTCAACATCGCGCGCCGGCTGCTGCTGCTGGGCCTGGCGATCGCATGCCTGTTCGCCGGAAGCCTGCCCGCGTCCGCCATCTCGCCGGGTGAATGGACGCTGATCGACTCCTTCGAGACGACCTCGACCTGGACCTTCGACGGCTCCTCCCCGGCTGCTGGCACGTTCATGATCGGCGTGGCGCGCACGGGGACCAAAAACGCCCGCCTGGAAATCACCGCCAACACCTGGAAGTCCGTCGGCCGCACGGTTCGGATCACGCCCGCCGCCGACCAGTGGACGTGGCCCAGCGATAGCAAGTGCCGGGCTGACTTCTACTTCCGCTCCTGGACGGGCAACCTGACCGCCCGCATCGAGGTGATCGATCCCGCCACCTGGACCTATCTCGCCCTCAGCGATACGACCGTCAGCCAAGCCGGCTACACGCAGGTCTTCGGCCAGTCGTGGAATTATCGGGCGAAACCCAATGTGTTCGTGCGCGCCACCATCCACGGCCCGAACGCCGAGACCGCCTATGTCGATGATCTCACGGTGACCTGCCGGGAGGCGATTATCGGCTGATGCGCCGCGCCGGGCGGCGGCAGCCGCTCAGCCCCCATCGTGCTGCGGAGCGCGGGAGTCCAAACGGACTCCCGCGCTCTTTTCGCGTGTCCGGCGCCTGGATCGGCCGGGAACGGGCGGCAGGAATCCTGCTTTGTGGCGGGAGCAATTATGGATACAATGGGGCGGCGCCGATCATCGTTGCGATCCGCCAGAAGGAGGCCGTCATGGACGATTTGCTGAGACTAGGCCAGCGCGACGCAGAGCCATCCTCTGATGTCGCCCGCCAGCTGATCCTGTTCGCCAAGGAGGGCGATCTCGCCGCGCTTCAGGCCGCCCTCGCGCAGGGTGTCGCGCCTGATACATGCGGCGAGGACGGCTATACGGCGCTGATGGCGGCCGCGCGCGAAGGGCATGCCGAGCTGGTCAGGCAGCTGCTCGCGTCGGGAGCCGATCCGAACGCCGCCGGCGCCGGATCGCGGTACGCCGCTGGCGCCTCGGCCATGCAGCTCGCCCAGCGCGCCGACATCATTCAGCTGCTGCTTGACGCAGGCGCCGACTATCCGGCGGCGATCCCGCCCGAGTGGCTGGAGGAGCCGCTGGACCTCGCCGCGCTCGCGCCGGCGATGGCGTCCTGGCACCCGACCTTTCGGGCGCGCTGGGACACGTTTCTCGGGATGCGCCTCCCGACGGACACCCTGTGGACCTTCCGCTCCCCGGCGGACAGCTGGGCCAACCTGGCGGGCAGGGCCGGCTACGCCATCGTGCATGACGGGCGGCCGGTCCGGACCCTTGTCACTATGATGAACTAGGCGCCGCGCCCATACCGCCTTGGCGCTCCGATCGGTTAATATGGATGAGCCCAGCGCATCCTAGGTGCGCCGCGCGGCGCTGGCCGGCCTGTTTGGCGGTATCATGCTGCGGCGCCGGCGAATAGCCCGGGCTCCGCCGGCGCCAGCATTGTCGCACTCAGTGGAAAGGACACCATACCCGTGCAGAACCGCTTGCATACGATGGCGTCTGGGACGGATGAAGCCATGCGCCATGCGTTTCGACCATTGCTTCATCTTCACCAGATTCCGGCGTATCTGACGCTGATGATCAGCGGGATGGCCTTGATCCTCTCGATTGTGAGCTTCTTCAGCCTGCGCGGCCCCGTCCCGACGCTGATCACGGCGCTTGATTTCACTGTGGCGGTTTTGTTGCTGCTGCTCGGCCTCTGGATCTATCGCCAGCCGCAGGACCTCAGGCCGCGGATGCTGGTCGTCGGCGTGGTGGCGATTGCATCAACCATGGCCCTGACGGTGATCCCGGAAATCGCGTTCATCCCCTTGACGACGCTTCCCATCCTGATCGCCCTGATTATGTTTGAGCGCATCGAAGTGCTGCTGTTGCAGCCGTTTTATATCTTGCTCGTGTTTGTGATCACGCCAGTCAGCGGGGAGTCGTTCAGCTTCGCGATGCTCTTTTTTCAGTTTTTGGTGTTTCTCTCGATTTGGCTGAGCCAGTCGCGGACGCAACATCAGGAGCGGATTGCGGCGCACGAGCGCACGCAGCGCGCGGTGGCCGAGTTCACGCGCGAGCAGGCGGACCAACAGCGGCTGCTGATCGGGTTTTTCCAGCATGAGCTCCGCAACACCGCCGACGGCATGGCGGGGCTTATCCCGCTGGTCCGGATGGGCGTCGAGGAGCTGGCGCCAGCGTCGCCGCCGAGGCAGACG
>DASWWB010001335.1:0-7169 GCA_036406115.1 Herpetosiphonaceae bacterium | reverse complement strand
GCGAATCGCCGAGCGCATCCTCAGCCAGTTCCGCGGCCTCAACACCGGCATCGTCGCCGAGCCGCAGATCGACATCAGCCTGTTCTCGCCGCTCAGCGACCGCGAGATCGAGGTGCTGGAGCACATCGCCGCCGGTTCCGCCAACAAAGAGATCGCCGAGACTCTCGGCATCAGCACCCAGACTGTCAAAAACCACATTTCGTCGATCTTGCGCAAGCTCTCGCTCAACGACCGGACCCAGGCGGTGCTCTACGCGCTGCGCCGGGGCTGGATCGACACGCCGGCCTCGCTGCCGAGCGAGGCCGCCGAGCCCGCCGGCGAGGGCGACGGCGAGGAATGAGGAAGACGCTGGTCATCCTCAACCCGCGCGCCGGCAACGCCCACCAGCGCCAAGCCGTGCTCCTGGGCGCCGACGAGTGGCGCCGGGAGCGCGGCTGGCAGGTCGATATCCGCGAGACGACCCACGGCGGCCACGCCACCGAGCTGGCCCGCGAGCTGGCCGGCGAGTACGGCCTGGTGGTCGCGGCCGGCGGCGACGGCACGATCAACGAGGTGGTCAACGGATTGGCCCACACCGACGCCACGATGGGCGCGCTGCCGATCGGCACCGGCAACGTCTGGGTCCGCGAGCTGCGCCAGTCGCTCAATCCGCTGATCGCCGCCCGCCAGCTGGCCGGCGGCAGCATCCACCGCGTCGATCTGGGCCAGGCCAACGACCGCTACTTCCTGCTGATGGCCGGGATCGGCATCGACGCCGCCGTGACCCAGCAGGTCCGCTCCGCCGACAAATCGCGGCTGGGCCGGCTGGCCTACGTGCTCAAAAGCTTCGAGGTGCTGCGTGGCTGGCGCGGCACCCGCACCAGAATCGCCATCGACGGCGAGCCGCTCAAAGGCAACGCGATGTTCGTGCTGGTCAGCAACTCGCGGCTCTACGGCGGCGTGGTCAACATCGCCTACCGGGCCTCGATGAGCGACGGGCTGCTCGATGTCTGCGTGATGATGGGCGACAACGCCTTGGCCGCGCCCGCCATCCTGGCCGGGATCATGCTGCGCCGGCACCGCATCCATCCGAATATGCGCTACTTCCAGGCCCGCGAGGTCGAGGTCGCCTGCTCGCGGGCGCTGCCGGTCCAGGTCGACGGCGATATGATCGGCACCACGCCGATGAGCTTCGCCGTGGCGCCCCAGGCGCTGCGGGTCCTGCTGCCGCCGACCATCCCCCCCGACCGCCTGTTCGAGGCCCCGCAGCCCTGGCACCGCCGCTGGCGCCGCCGCGCCGGCTAACCCATCCGCATCCACAGGAGAGATTCATGGCCCGCCGTTTTGTGTTGTTCTGTCTGCTCGCCTGCCTGCTCGCCGCCTGCGGCGGGGGCGCCACCGACCTGCCGACCAGCGCCCCGCCGCTCCCAGGCCCCGACAATGTCCCCGAGAACCAGCCCCAGCCGACGGTGATCGCCGAAAACCCGATCGACGTGCCGGGCAAGCTGCTGTTCGTCAACAGCGGCGACATCTGGGTCGCCTCGGGCAAAAACGCCTCCCGCCTCACCTCCAGCGGCAAAAAGCGCCAGCCGGCCTGGAGCAGCGACGGCAAGCAGATCGCCTACATCCAGCGCGAGGAAAGCTTCGCCGATATCTGGGTGATGGACGCCGACGGCGGCGGCAAGCAGCCGATCACCGACAACGAGCCGCCGAATATCGGCGCCCGCTCGCCGGAGCATGTCCAGAGCATCACCTGGGCCTTCTACCCGGCCTGGTCGCCGGACGGGACCTGGATCACCTATGTCTCGCAGAAGCAGCCGCCGGTCGGCAGCGCCATGGACAGCCTGGAGGAGTACCCGCTCTCGCTCTATCTCTACCGCACCCGGCGCATCGCCGAGGGCGTGACGGGCGGGCCCGCCAACGAGCTGTTTTTCTACGGCGACGGCTTCAGCGATCTCAGCCACCCGACCTGGGCGCCCGACAGCTCGCTGATCGTCTACGCCGCCGCCAACCGACAGAGCCGGGCGCTGGAGCTGGGCTACTACAACCTGGAGACCGAGCAGTACGGCGCGCTGGAAGGCCCCGACGCCGCGACCTTCGCCGGGGCGCTGGCCCCCGCATGGTCGCCCGACGGCGACTGGCTGGCCTATGTCCGGCGCGAAAACGGCCAGAGCGACATTTGGGTCGTGGCCGCCCCCGGCCCGGACGGCGAGACCCGCGGCCAGCCGCGCAAGCTGACCACGACCGGCAACGCCGCCAACCCGGTCTGGTCGCCCGATGGCAAGCACATGGCCTTCTTCATCGCCAAGGAGGGCACGATTTTCCTCGTGATCGCTGATGTCACCGCCGGCGGCGCCCCGGCGCTCGAAAACATCCGCGACATCCACAAAGGCGCGATCGACGTGGACTCGGGGATGTCGTGGACGAAGTGAATTGAGGGATCAGGGGTCAGGCCGAACCTCGGGGCTGCGGGTGCCGCCCCAAACGCCATCCGTCGTCGTCGCCGCCCCTGATCCCTGATCCCTGACCCCTAGCGCAGATCCCGGCCGTCGCAACCCTATCCTCGTTTTTGCGCTCCGCCCCGCTTCGTGCTATACTACGCGACGGCGCGACGCCCGAAACGGCCTCGCGCTATCACACACGCCCCAGGATTGGCGCTCTCCTGCCGGAACAACCGGTTCGGCGCCGAGCAGACCGGGGCGGTGGCATTGGCGCCGCAGCTCGCGGCAACGAATCTTAAGGAGTGAAACCCTTGACACAGGCTCCCCAGACCCAGGCGACCCAGCGGGTTGTCTCGATGAAAGCCCTGCTTGAGGCAGGCGTCCACTTCGGCCACCAGACCAAGCGCTGGAACCCGAAGATGAAACCCTACATCTTCACCGATCGCAACGGCATCCACATCATCGACCTCCAGCAGACGATCACCAGCCTGCAGGACGCCTACCGCTTCATCGCCGATACGGTCGCCGGCGGCGGCAAGGTGCTGTTTGTCGGCACCAAGAAGCAGGCCCAGGAAGCGATCGAGGAAGAGGCGGCCCGCGCCGGCCAGTTCTATGTCACCCAGCGCTGGATGGGCGGCCTGCTGACCAACTTCTCCACGATCAAGAAGCGCCTGCAGCACCTGCACTCGCTTGAGGCCCGCCGCGACCGCGGCGAGTTCGGCCTGGTCACCAAGGCCGAGGCCCAGAAGCTGGAGCAGGAGATCGGCAAGCTCAACCGCGCCTTCAGCGGCATCAAGATGATGGACCGCCTGCCCTCGGTGGTGTTCGTGATCGATCCCCACAAAGAGACGCTGGCCGTCAGCGAGGCGCGCCGGCTGGGCATCACGATCGTCGGCATGGTCGACACCAACTGCGATCCCGATCCGATCGATTATGTCATCCCCTCCAACGACGACGCGATCCGCGCCATCCGCCTGATGGCCGGCAAGATCGCCGACGCCGCGATCGAGGGCCAGAACCGCCGCCAGTCGCAGCACATCGAAGAGCGCGCCCTGGCCGAGCAGACCAAATACACCGAGGAAGAGTTCTAGGCTCGCCTCCGACGCCAAGATCGCCGATGCGAGGACGGGCTTCGGCTCGTCCTTTTTTTCCATCATTATTCACGAGGAGTATCAACTGTGGCTATCTCAATGGAGCAGGTCAAAGAGCTGCGCGAGCGGACCGGGGCCGGCATTCTGGATTGCAAAAACGTGCTGAACGAGACCAACGGCGACATTGACCAGGCGATCAAGCTGCTGCGCGAGAAGGGCCTGGCCGCCGCCGCCAAGAAGGCCGACCGCGCCGCCTCCGACGGCCGCGTCGAGGTCTACGTCCACCCCGGCAACCGGGTCGTCGCCATGGTTGAGGTCAACTGCGAGACCGACTTCGTCGGCAAGACCGAGGACTTCAAGAAGCTGGCCTATGACATCGCCCTCCATATCGCCGCCGCCCGCCCGACCTACCTCAACCGCGAGGACGTGCCGGCCGAGGAGATCGAGAAAGAGCGCGAGATCCTGCGCCAGCAGAACGCCGACAGCGGCAAGCCCGCCAACATCGTCGACAAGATCGTCGAGGGCCGGCTTGAGAAGTTCTACGCCGAGAACGTCCTGCTGGAGCAGGAGTTCGTCCGCGACTCCAGCCTCAAGATCAAGGATCTGATCAAAGAGGCGATCGCCAAGCTGGGCGAAAACATCGTCGTGCGCCGCTTCACCCGCTACGAAATCGGCGGCTAGGACGGGCATCTCAAGCGGCGGGCCGTCGTTTCGCGCGACAGCCTGCCGCTTGGCATATCGCCGGCGGATAGTTTTCTAGGAGGCGGGATGAAACCACGCTATCGACGGGTGATGGTCAAGCTCAGCGGCGAGGCCCTGGCGGGCGACGGGACGCGCAACATCTCCTCCGCGGTGCTTGAATATATCTCCCAGGAAATCGGGGCGATCGTCAAGCACGGCGTCGAGGTGGCCGTGGTGCTGGGCGGCGGCAATATCTGGCGCGGCGGCCCGGCGATCAAGGCCGGCATGGAGCCGCCCCAGGCCCACTACATGGGCATGCTGGCCACGATTATCAACGCCCTCGCGCTCCAAGACGCCCTGGAACGCTCCGGCCTCCACACCCGGGCCATGACCGCCATCCAGATGGACGAGGTCGCCGAGCCCTACATCCGGCGGCGCGCCATGCGCCACATGGAAAAAGGCCGGATCGTGATCCTGGCCGGCGGCACCGGCAACCCCTACTTCACCACCGACTCCGGCGCCGCCCTGCGCGCCGCCGAGCTGGACGCCGACGTGATCCTGATGGCCAAAAACCGGGTCGACGGGGTCTACAGCGCCGATCCGCGCAACGATCCCACCGCCACCCGCTTCGACCACATCACCTATCTCGACGCCCTCAATCGCGGCCTGGCGATTATGGATAGCACAGCGCTGACCTTTTGCATGGATAATAATCTGCCGATCATTGTGTTCAGCCTCGACCAGCCCGGCAATCTGGAACGGATCGTGCTGGGGGAGCAAGTCGGCACGCTGATCAGCAAATCGCTGGAGCCCGCCGTCGCCTGACGGACGGGCGGCTCATGAGCTAAGGAGGACTGCCATGATCAAGGATGTCTTGCGCGAAGCCGAAGGCAAAATGAAAAAGACCCACGAGGCGCTCCGCCACACGCTGGGCAGCATTCGCACCGGCCGCGCCTCCCCGGCCCTGATCGAGGAGATGCTGGTCGAGTACTACGGCTCCGAGATGCCGCTCAACCAGCTGGCCAACATCGCCACCCCCGAGGCCCGCATGCTGACCGTCACGCCCTACGACCAGGGCGCGCTCAAGGCGATCGAAAAGGCCATCCAGAACTCCGACCTCGGCATCAACCCCTCCAACGACGGCCGCATGATCCGCCTCGCCATCCCGCAGCTCACCCAGGAGCGCCGCAAGGAGCTGGTCAAGCAGGTCAAGACCAAGGTCGAGGAGAGCAAGGTCGCCCTGCGCAACGTGCGCCGCGAGGCCCAGGACGCCATCCGCAAGCTCCAGGCCGACAAGTCGATCGGCGAGGACGAGGAGCGTCGCGCCCAGGAGGAGCTCCAGAAGCTCACCGACAAGCACCAGAAGGAGCTTGACGCCACCGGCAGCCACAAAGAGGCCGAGGTGATGGAGGTCTAGGGGTTGGCTGTCAGCTATCAGCTGTCAGCTGTCAGGCCTCTCCCTGGCACGAATCAGGGTCGCTAACGGCGGGAGCTAATCCCAGGGCCCGCCTGATAGCTGACAGCTGACAGCCGATAGCTGGCCGCACTCGAGTGCTTGGCGGTGCCCGCGCCGTTGCGCTATGCTGTCTGGTGGATTATCGACAAATCTCTCACGGGAGCTCACATATGGTTCTGCAACAATCAATCCAGACCCAGACGGCGCCAAACCACGTCGCCATTATCATGGACGGCAACGGGCGCTGGGCCAAGGGCCGCGGCCTGCCGCGCCTGGCCGGCCACCACGCCGGCACCGGCAACATCAAAAAGATCGTCCGCGAGGCGATCGCTCTGGGCATCCCCTACCTCACGCTGTACGCCTTTTCGACCGAGAACTGGAAACGCCCCTCGTGGGAAGTGCGCGGCCTGATGCGGATCATGGCCGAGTTCCTGGACCGCGAGCTGCGCGAGCTGCACGCCGACGGCGTTCAGCTGCGGCTGCTGGGCACGCTCGACGGCGTCGATCCGCGCCTCCAGGCCCGGATCATGGACGCGATCCAGATGACCAGCAACAACACCGCGATCACCGTCGCCGTCGCCTTCAACTACGGCGGGCGCGCCGATATCGTCCAAGCCGTCAAGCAAATCATCGCAGGCGGGGTCAACCCGGCCGAGGTGACCGATGAGATGATCACCCGCTATCTCTACACCGCCGGCATGCCCGACCCCGACCTTATCGTCCGCACGAGCGGCGAGCAGCGCCTGAGCAATTTCCTGATCTGGCAGGCGGCCTATAGCGAATACTGGATGACGCCGCTGCTATGGCCGGATTTCGGCCCGGATCAGTTCCGCGAGGCCATCGCCACCTTCGCCCAGCGCGACCGGCGCTTCGGCGCTCGTCCGGCGGAACAAGAGGTCTAGTGCTCCAACGCATCGTAAGCGCCCTGGTGCTGGCCCCGGTGGTGCTGGCGCTGGTCTGGCTGGGCGGCTGGTGGACGGCCGGCCTGCTGGCAGCAGCCGTCGCGATCGGCATCCGCGAGATTGTCGCCATCTTCCAGGCGGGGGGATTGCACCCCCGCCGGCTCGTCGCCCTGGCCATCGGCCTGGGCTTTGTCGTGTCCGCCATCGTGCGCAGCCGCACCGGCGCCGATCTGACCGGCGCGGTGCTGGCCGTGGGCGCGATCGGCGCCTTGCTGGCAGAGATCGCCCGCCGCGACCGGGCCGGCGCGCTGGAGGGCTGGGCCGTCTCGCTGGCCGGCGCGGTCTACGCCGGCTGGCTGCTCAGCCACTTCATCCTACTGCGCGAGTTCAATTTCCTGCCCCTGCGGCCGAGCCCGCTGAGCGGCCTGGGCCTCGAGCCGGGCGCTGGCTGGGTCTTCGCCGCCTTCGCCGTCACCTGGGCCGCCGACACCGGGGCCTATTTCGCCGGCAGGGCCTTCGGCAAGCACAAGATGGCGCCGACGATCAGTCCGAAGAAGACCTGGGAGGGCTTCGCCGGCTCGGTCGCCGCCGCGGTCATCGCGGGCGTGCTGCTGGCGAT
>DASWWB010001334.1:0-7473 GCA_036406115.1 Herpetosiphonaceae bacterium | reverse complement strand
GCCGACGACGGGCACGACGGGCCCTCGCGGCCGGGCGGCTCCGGCCAGGGGCGCCCGGGCAGCGACAGCAATCCGAGCTAGCCGGCTTAAACGCCAGGAGCCGCCACCCAGCGCGGGTGGCGGCTCCTGGCGTTGGCGCTTAAGGCAGATAGTTGAGCGGGTTGACCGCCGAACCGTTGCGCCGCACCGTCAGGTGGACGTGGACGCCGGTCGAGTAGCCGCCGCCCGCCGCGTCGTAGGTGCTGCCCATGTAGCCGATCAGCTGGCCGGCCGCGACCTGCTGGCCGGCGCTCACCGGCGGCGCCGACATCATATGGCCGTACTCGCTGCTGAGGCCGCCGCCGTGGTCGATCATCACGCAGTAGCCGTAGCCCGAGCACCAGCCGGCCTTGGTCACCGTGCCGCCGCGAATGGCGACGATGCGCGTGCCGCGGCCGTTGGCGATGTCGATGCCGTCGTGGAAGTTGCGGGTCCTGCCCAGCGTGCGCCAGCCGAAGGTCGAGGTCATGCTGCCGGCCGCCGGCCAGACCCAGCGCGAGCCGCCCGCCGCTGCCGCCGGCGGAGCCGCCGCCTTGGGCAGCGATGGCACGTTGCTCGTCGCGGGCACCCGGCGGGTGATGTAGGCCGAGGCCTGGACGTAGTCGGCGGCGATCCAGCCAGTGGTGCCGCGCGGCGTCTCGACCTTCAGCCACTCTTTGTAGCGGGCGAGCAGCTTCAGCTCGGTGTCGGCGGTCAGCTTGCCCAGCGATTCAAAGCCTTTGTCGGGGCCGCCGCGCAAGTTGACCCCGGTCTCCGAGACCGAGCCGACGAGGGTGGGATTGGCCGACGGGATGTCGGCGGTCTCCGGCACGCGCTCGATCACGCCGGGCTGGATGGCCAGGAACTCGCCGATCAGCCAGCCGCTGGCGCCGTCGCTGGTTTGGACCTGGAACCACTCGCCGGCGCGGGCCAGCAGATCGACCTCGATGTTGGCGTCGAGTTTGGTCATGCCGACGTAGTCGGTGCCGGGGCCGTCGCGCAGGTTCAGATTGTCGGCGGTGGTGCTGGCGATCAGCGCGGGCGGCGGCAGGGGCACGTTTTCGGCCTCCGGGATCAGCTCGAAGCCGCCCTCCGGCAGCGAGACCAGATCGGCGGCGACCCAGCCGGTCGCTTGGTCGGCGGTTTCGATCTGGAGCCAGCTGTCGCGGCGGGCCAGCACCTTGATCTCAGCGCCCTGGTCGAGCTGGCCGGCTTTGTCGAAGGCCGTGCCCGGGCCGCTGCGCAGGTTGGCGGTGTCGCCGCTGATGCGGGTGCCGAAGGGCTGGAAGGCCGGCATGAGCCCGTCCGAGCGACTGCTGAAGCGCAGGTCGGGGCTGAGGGCGATGCCGCCGGCGGCCGGCACGGGCGTCCCGGGCTCGGCCTGGATGCCGCTGAACGGGCGGATCTCGAAGGTCGAGGCGACGATCGGCGTCGGCGCCGGGAAGTCAGTCGCCGGGCCCTGCAAATGCAGCTGGCCGGCGGCGAGCGACGAGCCCATAAGCGTCACAAGCAAGAGATGGAGCGCGTAGCGGTGGGGCAGGTGGGGCAGTTTGTGCCGGAGGCCATTCAAGCGCTGCCGCACGTCCGGGCCGGGGAGCCCGTTGCGCTTGGTTGGCGCGCCGTGTTTGCTGGCGCGGGCGAAAAAGGCCTCGAATTCCTGGTCGGCGGGGACCGTGCGCGAGGTTTCTGGCGGCATGTCGGTCATGGACGGGCTACCTCATCAGTCAGCTTGCGAACGCGCAAGCCCGGACATCCCGCTGATCAAGCGTGGATCAGCGTCGTGAGGCGCGACAATAGCATAGGCGTTTTGAATTTGCAACCTGGCCAGGAGGCCAAGATGAATGGCGGATGAGCGCGCGCGCGGGCCATGAGACCGTTTTCGCGGGTCAAAACGGCAACCGGGACGACGCGGCTATGCCGAGATGCTCAAATCAGCATCAATACTCTCATCGGATATTAAGCTGCATTAACCCATAGCGGCTCGGCGTCGGCGGGTTCGATTTCAACCTCGCACTGCGAGAGAATCTCTTGCAGCTCCTCGACCAGCAGCTCGACCGTGCTGACCGCCACGCAGCCATGGGTCAGCCCTTCGCAGACCGCCAGGCCCAGATCGACCAGATCGTAGATCGGCAGGCGTTCCGGGGCGTGAAGCGAGCTGCCGGCGCTGGCGCTGCGAATCATCAGGCGCAGTTCTTGCAGGCGTCGTTGGATGTCCTTCTCGACCGGCGGATGTGAGTTCTGCATGGCTTCCTCCTCGTCGGCTGGCGCCAAGCGGCCCAACCTGCCTTCTCTATAGCAGAGGGCGGGCCGCAAATCGCCGCCAGCCTCCTGAAGCGGGCCGTACCTTTGTCCTGGCCCCGCGTGGGACCATCAGCACGCCCGTTCGGCCTCGGGCTTTGGACCGTAGACAGGCGGCGCCGGAGCGGCGACACTAGCCGCAGACTTGGATCTTGCTGGAGGATTGCGTGGCTCGCAACAGTGAATTTACCGTCGAGGACGCCTACCGCTACAACCAATCCGGCCCCCTGCGCTGGATTGTGTCGCACGTGCTGCGGTACTGGTGGTTCGCCCTGGTCGCCGCCGCCGGCTACCTCACCGCCTGGCTCGTCTACTCCCAGGCCCGGGTGGTCACCGGCCAGGCCGCCGAAGAAATCCTCAACCCCTCCGCCGTCGACCGGCTGCTCCCCCTCGCCCTGACCATCCTGGCCCTGCTGATGGTCGACGGCTTCTCGATTTTGATCGGCAGCTACGCCGCCGAGAACGTCGCCGCCCGCATCGAGGCCGATGCCCGCCAGGAGCTGTACGGCGCGCTGCTCGGCAAAAGCCAGACCTTCCACGACCGCCAGCGGGTCGGCGACCTGATGGCCCGCGCCACCGACGACGCCAACCAGCTCAGCAATATGATTGTCCCCGGCTCGACGTTGCTGTTTGAGACGCTGCTCGGCCTGATCGTGCCGCTCTCGTTCATCACCAGCATCAAGCCCGAGCTGGTGCTGGTGCCGATTGGCTTCGTGCTGTCCTACATCGTGGCGGTGCGGGCCTACATGCGGCGGCTCAACCCGGTGATCGCCGACCAGCGCGAGCAGTACGGCACGATGAACGCCGGGCTTGAGGAGACGATCTCCGGCATCGAGGTGGTCAAGGCCAGCGCCCGCGAGCTGTTCGAGCGCGGCAAGTTCCGCCGCAACGCCCGCCTGTTCCGCGATTTCTTCGTCAAGCAGGGCTACATCGAGGCGCGCTACCTGCCGCTGCTGATCTACGGCGTCGCCGTCGGCCTGACCTTCCTCCACGCGCTCTGGCTCTACCGCGCCGGCACCATCAGCCTCGCCGACGTGATCGCCGTCACCGGCCTGATGAACCTGCTGCGCTTCCCGACCTTCATCTCGCTGTTCGCTTTCTCGCTCGTCCAGTCCGGCATGGCCAGCGCCCGCCGCATCCTGGCGATCATCGCCGCCGAGACCGAGCTTGATGAGAACCGCGGCGGCCTCAGCCAGCCGATCGCCGGCGGGATCACGTTTGAGAACGTCGATTTCGCCTATGGCGAGAAAACGGTGCTGCGCGATGTGTCGCTGGCGGTCAAGCCCGGCCAGACCGTGGCGGTGGTCGGCCAGACCGGCTCGGGCAAGACGGCGCTGACCCAGCTGATCAACCGCACCTACGATGTCGCCAAGGGCCGGGTGCTGATCGACGGCGCCGACGTGCGCGAGTGGAATCTCGACGCGCTGCGCTCGCAGATCTCGAAGATTGAGCAGGACGTGTTTCTGTTTTCGCGCTCAGTCGCCGACAACATCGCCTTCGGCGCGCCGGGCGCCAGCCGCGAGCAGGTCGAGCAGGCCGCCCGCGCCGCCCAGGCCCACGAGTTCATCAGCGGCTTCGCCCAAGGCTACGACACGGTGGTCGGCGAGCGCGGCGTGACGCTCTCCGGCGGCCAGCGCCAGCGCATCGCCCTGGCCCGCGCCTTTCTGAGCGACCCGCGCATCCTCATCCTCGATGATTCGACCAGCGCGATCGACAGCGCCACCGAGGATCAGATCCAGAAGGCCATCCGCCGCGCCCAGGCCGGCCGCACCACGATCCTGATCACCCATCGCCTGGCCCAGATCCGCTGGGCCGACCTGATCGTGGTGCTGGACGAAGGCCAGGTGGTGGCCTGCGGCAGCCACGAGCGGCTGCTGCGCCAATCAGCCCACTACCGGAGGATTTTCGCCCGCTTCGACGCCGCGCTGCCGCCGCTGGAGCCGGCGCTGGCCTAGCCTTGGCGGCGGCCCGGGCGTTCGCTTGCGCCGCCGCCCCCGCCGCGCTACCATTGCATCCATCGCCGCTTTGTTTGAGGAGGATGCATGGATCGCGACGAACAGGAAGACCGAACGATCTACAAGGTTGTGGTGAACCACGAGGAGCAGTATTCGATCTGGCCGGCCGACCGCGAGAACGCCCTCGGCTGGAACGATGCTGGCAAGGTCGGCACCAAGCAAGAGTGCCTCGATTATATTCAGGAAGTTTGGACCGACATGCGCCCGCTCAGCCTGCGCAAAAAGATGGAAGAGGACGAGCAGAACCAGCAGGACGGCTAGCGCCCGGGCGCCGGCGCGGGGCGGTTCAACCGGGCCGCCCCGCCAATCCGCCCATCCGCCGATGCTGCTTTGACCCGTTTGTTCTACCATCGGAGCTGTTGTGTCTGGACAGATAGGGAGCAGCCAATGGGCTTTATCATGGATGGCCTGGACGCCGAAAGCTACGATCGCGCCTACACCGATCGCCAGCTGGTCGCCCGGATTGTCAGCTATTTCCGCCCCCAACGCCGCAAAATGGTGCTGGCGGCAGCAATGATTGTTCTATCGGCAGTGCTGGAGACCGGCCTGCCGATTGTGATTTCTTGGAGCCTGGATCGCCTGAGCCCCGCCACGCCGACCGGCCAGATCCTGCTGATGGCGCTGGCGATCACCATGCTGGGCGTCCTCTCCTGGATCTTCAACGCGGTGCGCCAGGTCCGCTCGGCCGAGGCGGTCGGCGACGTGGTGCTGAAGCTCCGCGAAGACGCCTTCGACGCCGTCCTCCACCGCGACCTTTCGTTTTACGACACCTTCGCTTCGGGCAAGATTGTCAGCAGGGTGACCTCGGACACCCAGGCCTTCTCCCAGGTCGTCACGCTCAGCCTTGAGCTGCTCGGCCGGCTGTTGCTGGTGGTGCTGCTGCTCGGCTACCTGCTCAGCGTCAACGTCCAGCTGACCCTCATCTTGCTCGGCCTGAGCCCGTTCATCGTCGGGACCGCCCTGGCCTTCCGGACGATGGCCCGCAGCACCATCACCCAGTCGCGCCGGATCAGCGCCACCGTCAGCGCCCACATCCAGGAGACGGTGAGCGGGATCGGCGTGGCCAAGGCGTTCCGCCAGGAGCCGGCGATCTACGCCTCGTTCCTGGAGGTCAACAAGCAGTCGCAGCGGGTCAATCTGCGCTCGCGCTATGTCTTCAGCACGATCTTCCCCATCCTCAACCTGCTGGCCGGCTTCGGCACGGCGGCCCTGGTCTACTGGGGCGGCCTGCGGGTGCGGGGCGGCAGCCTGACCGCCGGCGACTGGTACCTGTTCATCCAGGGCCTGGCGATCTTCTGGTTCCCGCTGACCAGCATCGCCTCGTTCTGGAGCCAGTTCCAGCTCGGCCTGGCCGCCGGCGAGCGGGTCTTCGCCCTGATCGACGCCGAGTCGCACGTGGTGCAGACCGACAGCAAACAGCTGCCGGCCTTCCGCGGCGCGATCGACTTCGCCCATGTCGATTTCCGCTACAACCTCGACGAGCCCGTCCTGACGGACTTCTCGCTGTCGATCAACGCCGGCGAGACCATCGCGCTGGTCGGCCACACTGGGTCGGGCAAATCGAGCATCGCCAAGCTGATCGCCCGCTTCTACGAGTTCCAGGGCGGCGCGATCGCCGTCGACGGCGTCGATATCCGCGAGCTGGACCTGGCCGCCTATCGCAGCCAGCTCGGCATCGTCACCCAGACGCCGTTCCTGTTCGACGGCACGGTGCTTGAGAACATCCGCTACGGCCGGCCCGAGGCCAGCGACGAAGAAGTGATGGCGGTGGCGCGCCAGGTTGGCGGCGGCGACTGGATCAAGGGGCTGCCGGAGGGATTGGCGACCGATGTCGGCGAGCGCGGCGGCAACTTGGCGATGGGCCAGCGCCAGATCGTGGCCTTGGCCCGGGTGCTGCTGCAAAATCCGGCGGTCTGCATCCTCGACGAGGCCACCGCCAGCATCGATCCGCTGACCGAGACGCTGATCCAAGAGGGCCTGGATCTGGTGCTGGAGGGCCGGACGGCGATCGTGATCGCCCATCGCCTGTCGACGATCCGCCACGCCGACCGGATCATCGTGCTGCGCAAGGGCGAGATCATCGAGGAGGGGACCCACGATGCCCTGATGCTGCGCGGCGGCCACTACGCCGAGCTGTACAACACCTATTTCCGCCACCAGAGCCTTGATTATATCGAGGAGTCGCGCCAGATCGCCGAGGAGGGCGTGGGCCGGTGAGCTACGAGGTGCCGCGGGCGGAGCCGTTCGCGCCCTGCCCGCGCTGCGGCAACCCGGACGTGCGCCGGGTCGCGTTCACCTGGTGGGGCGGGATGGTCGGGCCGCGGCTGCTCAAGCTGGCGGCCTGTCCGCTGTGCGGGCTGCGCTACCGGGGCGACACCGGCGGCTCGCCCCGCGCCGGCATGCTCATCTACCTCGGCGTGTCGGCGCTGCTGGCCCTGGCGGCGCTGGCGGCGCTGGCGCTGCTTTAGGCCGCCCCAGGCGCTGGAATCATCGACGGGCGAAGCCGGGCCTACTTGGGCTGGGCGGCGCCGATCCGCTCGATCGGCTCGGGCTTGATCAGCGGCTCGGCGCTGCGGGCCTGGCGGGGCGGCAAGTACCACTGGATGCTCTCGAACAGCGTCTGGGCGCTGACCGGCTTGTGGACATAGGCGACGGCCAGGTTTTCCTCGGCTGGCAGATTGAGCGTGTGCTGGCTCATAAAGAGGATGGGGATCGTGCGGGTCGCGGCGTGGGTGCGCAGGAGCTGGCAGAGTTCGATTGCCTGCATGTCGCCCAGGATCGCCTCGCTCAGGATCAGATCGATGCGCATCAGCCTGGTGCAGGCCAGCGCCTCGGCGCCCTCGCCGGCGGTGATGACCCAGTGGCCTTCGCTCTCCAAAAGATCTTGGAGAATTTTCGATGTGTGCGGTTCGGTGTCAACAATCAGAATCGTGGCCATCGGCGCCTCATGGGTTGATGCTCTCAGCGAATGTGGGGCGGTTGCGCGATGATGCCATCGGGTCGGGCTTGGTGCGGCTCCATCGTTGCTCACGCAGCCCTATAGTACCATCTTTTGGCCAAGCGCTTGTTCAGCCCCGAGGCGGGGCGTCGACCTCGAACAGGTCCTCGGGCGGGAAATCGACGAACGCCTGGTCGCCCGGGG
>DASWWB010001333.1:0-2381 GCA_036406115.1 Herpetosiphonaceae bacterium | reverse complement strand
GCCGGCTGCTTGCCCAAGGCCTGGCACCAGGCGCCGACCGCCCAGCGCGCCGCCTGCTCGGTCACGCTCCACTCCTCGATCAGCAGCGCCGCCAGCCGGTTGATCAAGAGCGGGTCGGTCGTCGCGTCGCGCTGAGTCAATCCCGCCACCACCCCGGCCTCGACCGCCTGCACCACGAGATGGCGGGCGCTGCGCAGCTCGGGCGCCAGATCGTTGAGCAGCGCGCCCAGCCGGCGGGCGTCGGCCAGCAGGCGCGGATCGGCGGCGATCTGCTCGCGCAGGATGGGGATCAGCTCGTCGTTCAAATCCGGATCTCGCCCTGGGTCGCGCCGAAGTTAATCGTCAGCTCGGGCTTGATCGTCACGCTGCGGCCCGGCTCGACCGCCGTGAGCTGGCCGTCGGCGGCGGCGTAGTGCCAGGCGGCGTCGGACTCGTTCTTGAGGCCCCAGATCGACGGATCGCTGGGATGGCGGATCACCCTGCCGACGACGCGGCTGAAATCGTAGGAGCTGTTGCCGTCGATGTGGTGCGGCGCGAGGGTCGTGTCGGCGTTGAGCAAAATCACCAGATCGCCGATCTTCAGCCGCGGCGGCAGGGCGATCGGCTGGCCGGTGGCCCAGCAGACGTGCTGCTGGGCGGACTGGAGCTTGTGCGGGTCGTAGAAATTCTCGGCGCCCGTCGGGCCGTAGATGATCGAATCGCGCAGCCGGACCAGCGCCTTGCGCCACTCGTTCTCGCGCACGCGGCGGCTGGCGTCCAGCCCCTCGGTGAAGGCGCGGGTGAACAGGTCGCGCAGGAACTGCGGGTAGATCGGCCAGTAGAGGAGCGGGTTGTCCTGGTAGCCGGGCACCGGCCGGTTGGACTGGTCGTTCGGATCGAAGATAAACAGGGGCTCGGAGCCGTAGAGCTTGTTCATCGCCGGCAGGTCGAGGCAGCGGATGGCGGCCTCGCGCGCGCCCTCCAGCGGATGGTGCATAAACAGCATATAGAACAGCAGCACCGCCAGCGAGAACAGATCGGTCTCGGTCGAGGCCTTGGCCTGGCCGCGCACGATCTCCGGCGCCATGAAGCGCGGCGTCCCGGCCACGCCGCCGGCGATCTCGCCGTTGACGGTCACATTGTCGTTGTCGCAGATCCGGATCTCGCCGCTGGCCGGATCGAAGAAGACATTGCCGAACGAAATGTCGCGATAGGACAATCCCTTGCTGTGCAGGAGCATGTAGTGGTGGGCCAGCTCGAAGCAGGCGGTGCAGAGCGCGCGGAAACTCGGCTCGGCGCGCCGCTTCATCAGATCGACGATGCCCTTGAAGCGCGGCTCGCGCAGCGGCATCAGGTAGCCGTAGTCGGGCGAGCGGGCGGTCGAGACCAGGTCGAGCGGCCAGAGGAAGCGGTCGCTGGGCGGGCCGCGCCGCACCAGCTCGCGCAGCAGATTGAGCTGGGCATCGGTGGCTTGCTCGTGGTAGTACCACTTCAGCGCAAGCTCGCTGGCGCCGTCCGAGACCTGGTAGACCTCGCCCTGGCCGCCGGAGCCGAGCAGCCGGCGGACCTGCCAGCTGGTCTTGGAGTCGTAGGCTTTGAGCGTCTGGTTGGGCGAGAGAATCATGCCGGCTCCTCCTGGGCGGCGGCTGCGTTCCACAGCACCGCGACCGAAATATCATCGCCGCTGCCGAGCGCGGTGGTCTCCTCGATCCAGCCCGGCAGCTCGCGCTCGACCGTCGCCCAGCCGCCGGGCTGGCGGGCCAGCGCCAGCAGATCGCCGCCGACCTGCTCGAAGCTGGCGGCGGAGGCGAACGAGTTGGCGTAGCCGTCGGTCGCCAGCAGCGCCAGGGCCGGGGCGCTGGCGGGACTGGCGAGCGGCTCCAGCGCCACCGCCACGTGCTCCCAGGCGTTGGGCTGGCAGAGCGAGGTCGTGTCGTTGCCGAACAGCAGCGGGTTGGGCGGGATGGGCCGCGAGACGGCGCCGTCGGCCGCCACCGCCAGAATGTCGCCGTCGCCGATCTGGACGTAGAGCAGGTAGCGCGGCGTCGCCAGCAGCGCCAGCAGCGTGCTGCCGTACTCGATCAGCCAGGAGGGCGGATCGGCCCGCTCCGGCTCCCGGGCGGCGACGGCCTCGCGCCAATCCTGGACCAGCAGCCGGGGCAGCTTGGCGACGGCGAAATCGCGGATGGCCGACAGGCTTTGGTCGGCGGCCTCGCGCTGGAAATGGACCAGCTGGCGCAGCGCGCTGCCGACCGCCAGCCGCGAGCCGACATCGCTTTTGAACGAGCGCGCGCTGCCGTGGCCGTCGGCGACCGCCAGCACCAGGCAGGTCGCGGCGTCATAGGCCTCGACCGCGTCCTGGCAGGGCTGGCCGCGGCGGCGGTGGGTGGCGCCAAGGGCCT
>DASWWB010001332.1:0-11183 GCA_036406115.1 Herpetosiphonaceae bacterium | reverse complement strand
GCAGCGGCGGGCGGGCGGATCGCGCGCAGCGTTTGGCGGAGCGCCCGCGCGCTGGGGTGGCGCCGGTCGGGATCTTGGGACAGATTGCGGGTGATCGCCGCGTCCAGCGAGCGCGGGATGGCGGGATTCACGTCGCTCGGATCGACCAGCGGATCCGGCCGACCGCGGACGCTGGCGGCGGCCCGGGTCAGCGCGTCGGCGGGCGGCTGGCCGGCCAGCAGGTGATAGGCGGTCGCGGCGACGGCGTAGAGATCGCTGCGGACATCGGTGCCGCCGCTCTGCATCTGCTCCAGCGGCGCGTAGTGCGGCGTGTAGCCCATCACGCTGAGGTTTTGCGTGGCGCTGTGGCCTTTCGCCAGGCCGAAATCCAGCAGCATCAGCTCGCCGCCGGCGCTCAGCTTGATGTTGGCGGGCTTGATGTCGCGGTGGACGATCGGCGGGGCGTGGCCGTGGAGATACTCAAGCACGCCCAGCAGCTGGTCGAGCGCGTCGAGCGCCTGCCGGATCTCCAGCGGCGCGCCCCGGCGGTCAAGCACCTCGCCCAGGTCCGGCCCCTCGACGAAATCCATCACCAAGAACTGGCCCGCCGCCTCGCTGAAATGGTCGCTGACCCGCGGCAGATTGGCGTGGCGCAGCTTGCTCAGGAGGCGCGCTTCGCGCTCGAAGGCCTCGGCGCCGCCGATCCCACGATCGATCAGCTGCTTGATGGCGACCCGGGCCTGGAGGCGCTGGTCGACGGCTTCGTAGACGGCGCCGAGGCCGCCCTGGCCGACGACGCGGATAATCTCATACCGGCTTTGAAGGATCGTGTGGGGTGCGAGGCTCATGCGCTTCTCCGCTCGCTGGTTCTCTCAGTGTTCCGATGCAGGCGCCGGGCGGCGACCGCTGTCATCATGCTAGACGAAGGCGCGCGGCTTCGCGTTTCAGCGGCTATTCGATGAAAAAATGCTGGCTGCGAATCACGCGCACTTCCAAGTCGCCGAGCGGGAACACGTGGTAGCCGCAGTGCTCGGTGAACACCGCCGCTAGCCGCCTCGCGCCATCCGCCAGGCAGAAGGCGGAGCGGAAGCTGGCCGTCGAGCCGTCGGGAAAAACCAGCTCGACGCTCTGGCCCCCGGGGAAATCCCTCGCGCGCAGGCCGTCCTCGCGAATCTCAGCGGCCGTCCGCCCGAGCGCCTCCGCCAGCGGCTCCGCCCAGTCATCGCGCAGCTCAGTCCATCTCCGCCAGCCCATCGCTTCCCCTGCTCACCACGTGACCCACAGCATCGCGTCGCCCGCATCTTCGGCCAGTCGGAAAAAGCACAACAGGCGCTCGAATCCCCACTGGGCCTCGCGCACCGCCAGTCGGATCCGATCGGGGGCGGCCTCCGGGCTGACGGTCGGCCGAACCGCCGAATCGATGCGGGATTGGAGCTTGGCGCCGGACTGGAACAGGTCAGCCATCGCCCGGGCCAGCGCCGCGACCTCGCCGGGCGTCCAATAGTGAAACTGGTGGCCGCCCGGCGCCGCCGGATCGCCGATCGGCCGGCCGCCATTGAACAGCGGCCAGAACGGATCGGCGGGATCGCCGATCGCGTCGAGCAACAGCGTCAGCGTTTTCCCGCGATAGGTATCGAAGCGCCGAAGATTGACGGGGAACTCGCCGCGCTGCCGGCCGACATAGGTTTCGCAGGCCAACAGATCGCCCGCCGACCGGAGCTGGTTCAGATCGGCGGGGGGCAGCCGCCAATACACCGTATCCATCCCCATGGCTGCCTCCTCGCCGATCAGCGCTCGGGCGGATGCGCCTCTTCAAGCTCGGGGCGGGCGAATTCGATCTGGCGCTCAAGCTCACGGTACTTGGTGGCCATATCGACCTCCAGGTTGCGCAGGCGGTAGAGGACTTCCTCGTTGAGGCGGCGGTTGGAGCCGCTGAGATCGGCCAGGATGCCGATGAAGAAGGTGAGGATGCCGGAGAGCATCAGGATGCCGCCGATGAAGACCGACTGGAGATAGCGCTGGAACGTGAGGCCGGGATCGAAGAAATAGGCGATCAGGAACCGCAGCAGCAGCGCGGCGCCGATCAGCAGGAAGGGCAGCGCCAGGTAGGTGAAGGTTTTGAGCGGCTCGTACTGGGCGTAGGTGCGGATGATCGTCGCGCCCTGGCGCTTGACGAAGTTCCAGTTGCCGCGATGGAGCCGCGAGGGCCGAGTCGGCTTGGTGGTGATGCTGATATGGGTGACATTGAGCCGCCGCTTGCCGGCCTGGATCAGGTTTTCGATCGTGTAGGAGAACTCGCTGGTGACGTAGAGCCGCAGCGCCGCCTCCTTGGCGTAGGCGCGGAAGCCGCTGGGCGCGTCCGGCACATCGGTGTCGGAGGCGGCGCGGACGACCCAGGAGCCGATCTGCTGCAAAATCTTCTTCTGGCGCGAGAAATGGGCGACGTTGGCGGTCTGGCGGTCGCCGATCACGATATCGGCCCGGCCCTCGATGATCGGGGCGACCAGGTCGGGAATTGACGAGCCGGGGTACTGGTGGTCGCCGTCGGTGTTGACGATGATATCGGCGCCGAGCTTGAGCGCGGCGTCGATGCCCGACTGGAAGGCGGTCGGCAGCCCTTTGCGGCCGCGATGCTGGACGATGTAGTTGACGCCCAGCTCGCGGGCGATCTCGACCGAGCGATCCGTCGAGCCGTCGTCGATCAGCAGCGTCTCGAAGCGCACGTGGGGCAGATCGGCGGGGATGTCGGCCAGCACCGCCGGCAGCGTCTCCTCCTCGTTGAGGCAGGGGATTTGGATAATCACATGCCACTTGCGGGCGTCGACCAGCCCTTGGGGCGCGCCGGACGCCATGGTTTGCAGAGAAGACTCAGACACGTTCAAACCTCGTCTGTTGTTGGCCAGTTGGGCTGGAGCACGCCCCAGCTGGCGGGAAACGCTCGGATATAGGTCTCGAACCGCTCCAGGATCAGCCCGGTGATCCGCGCGACCGCCGCCTCGGCCGCTTCGCCGGGCAGGGCCGCAGCGTCGGGCAGCGGCTCGATCCTGGCGACCGACGGGGCGCCGTCGACCCAGGCGGCGAAGGCCGTGATGACCGGCGCGCCGCGGGCTGCCAGCCGGGCGATGCCGACCGGGACGCTGGTCTCCTCGCCGAAGAACGGCAGCCGGAGGTTTTGCGAGGCCAGGTCGCGGTCGCCGGCCAGCACGACGATTTTATTGGCGCGCATGGCCCGCAGCACATCGCGGCCGGCGGACGGGCCGAGCGGCAGCACCTCCAGGTTGGGGCGCCGCCGGAGGGCCGACACAAGCTCCAGCATCTCGGGCGGCTCGATCCGCTCCACCACGAGCACCAGCGGGTAGCCGCGCGCGGCCAGCGCCGCCAGGATCGTGCTGAACGAGCCGCAGTGCGGCACCGCCATCATACCACCATTCCCCGCCGCCAGAAGCGCGTCGATATGCTCGGCGCCGGTGATTTCGAAGCGCCGCGCCAGCTCATCCGGCCCGAAGGTCGGCAGGCGCAGCAGATCGGCGTAGTGGCGGAACACATAGGCGATCGTCCGCCGCGCCAGCAGCAGGCGGCGCCAGGCGCCCAGGCCGGGCTGGGTGCGGGCCAGATTGTGCAGCGCGCCGCGCCGGGCCGCCGGCGCCGCCAGCAGCGCCAGCCAGGCCCCCAGGCCGCACAGCGCGTAGATGAGGCGCTCGGGAATGCGGGGCAGCAGGCGCATGCCCAGGCGGTAGAGTGTGATCATAGGCATCAGGGGTCAGGGATCAGGGATCAGAGGGCGGATCGGCTGATCGGCGCTGACATCGCTCCTCATTTCAAGGGATCAGGGTCGGATCGGCTGATCGGCGCTGACATCGCTCCCCGTTTCCGGGAGCTGACGATCGGCGCCGGCCACGCGAAAGGGCCAGGGAGAGCCTGGGACTGATCCCTGGCCCCTGATCCCTGACCCCTCAACTCACGATCCCAGCAGTCCATCCAGGCCCAGAGCTACTGCTCGCCCGCGATGAAATCCTCAGTCTTCTGGCGGGCTTCGTTGTCGGTGTACTGCTCGGGCGGCGTCTTCATGAAGTAGGAGGACGGGGCGTAGAGCGCGCCGCCGATGCCGCGATCCAAGGCCAGCTTGGCGCAGCGGATGGCGTCGATCACCACGCCGGCCGAGTTGGGCGAGTCCCAGACCTCAAGCTTCAGCTCCAGGTTGAGCGGCACGTCGCCGAAGGTCGTGCCTTCCATGCGGATGTAGCACCACTTGCGGTCGGTCAGCCACGGCACATAATCGCTGGGGCCGACATGCACCGCCTCGTCGGGCAGGTTGTAGGGCAGCTGGCTGGTGACGGCGTTGGTCTTGGAGATCTTTTTGGACTCCAGGCGGTCGCGCTCCAGCATGTTGTAGAAATCGGTGTTGCCGCCGAAATTGAGCTGGTAGGTGCGGTCCAGGCGGACGCCGCGCTGGTCGAAGAGATTGGTCAGGACGCGATGGACGATCGTGGCGCCGACCTGCGACTTGATATCGTCGCCGATGATCGGCAGGTTCTTCTCCTCGAAGCGCCGCCGCCAGTACTCCTGGCTGGCGATGAAGACCGGCACGCAGTTGATGAAGGCGCAGCCGGCCTCCAGCACCTGCTCGACATACCACTTGGTGGCCATCTCGCTGCCGACCGGCAGGTAGCTGATCACCACGTCGGTCTGGGTATCGCGCAAAATGCCGACGATGTCGGCGGTCGGGCCGGGGGCCTTGGTGATGACCTGGGAGAGATACTTGCCAAGCCCGTCGTGGGTCATGCCGCGATGGACCGTGACATTCTGGAGGGGGACATCTTGGAACTTGTAGGTGTTGTTGGGCTCGGCGAAGATCGCTTCGCAGAGATCCTTGCCCACTTTGGTGGCATTGATATCGAAGGCCGCCGAGAACTCAATATCATTGATGTGATAGCCGCCGAGGTTGACGTGCATCAGGCCGGGCACCTGGTCGCCGTCTTTGGCGTTGCGATAAAACTCAACGCCCTGCACCAGGGATGACGCGCAATTTCCAACGCCGATGATGGCGACGCGAATTTTCTTAGTCAAGCAGGCACCGCTTCCTTTCCAACGAGGTTGCCATTCCCACGAAGCGGAATTGTACTCCACTTCAGAATGCTTGTCTAGGCTTCGTCAGCCGGCTTTCACTGTTGTCCTAGGGCATTCCGCAAGATTGTCCCTGGACAATATACAATGCCAGGGCTACCATGGAGACAATCAAGCCAGCCCGCAGCTGCGGGGCGGCGCAGTGATTGTGACGAGGATGCCATGGAGTTCCAGCTCAACCGCGACCATGCCAAGCCGTTGTATCTCCAGCTGGCCGAACAAATGCAGGAGCGGATCCGCACTGGCTCGCTGCCGACCGGGACCAAGCTGCCGCCGGTGCGGGCGCTGGCCAACGACCTCGGCCTGACCCGGCTGACGGTCCACAACGCCTACAGCGAGCTCCAAGCCGGCGGCTGGGTCGAGGCCTACGTCGGCAGGGGCACGTTCGTGGCCCAGCGCGAGCAGCTGCTGCTGCCGCCCGCCGACTACCACGGCCTGGCGGCGCGCGGCGACACATCCTGGCTCAACCAGGGCCTGCTGGCCGATATGATGCGCCTCCAGCAGCAGCCCAATCTGATCTCCTTCGCCCAGGCCGCGCCGGCCGCCGAAACCTTCCCGACCCGCGACCTCGGCCGCTCGATCCAGCAGGCCCTGCGCGATCCGGCGGCGCTGGGCTACGGCCCGACCCAGGGCGAGCCGCCGCTGCGCGAGGCCGTCGCCACCTGGCTGCTCGACCGCAACGTGGTCACCTCGCCCGACCAGGTGGTGATCACCAACGGCGCCCAGCAGGGCGTGGCGCTCATCCTGCGCGCGTTCGCCCGCCAGGGCGACGTGATCCTGGTCGAGGAGCCGACCTACCTCGGCTTCATCGAGCGCGCCACCGCCCAGGGCGCCCGCCTGATCGGCGTGCCCATGGACGACCAGGGCATGAACATCGAGGCCCTGGCCCGCCTGCTGCGCGAATATCGCCCCCGCCTGCTCTACACCATCCCCACCTACCAGAACCCGACTGGCGTCTGCATGAGCCCGGAGCGCCAGATGGCGCTGCTCCAGCTGGCCCGCGAGCACCGCCTGACGATCATCGAAGACGATGTGTACGGGCCGCTCGGCTACGACGGGCCGCCGCCGCTGCCGCTCAAGTCGCGCGACACCGAGGGGCTGGTCGTCCACCTCGGCAGCTTCTCCAAAATCCTGACGCCGGGGCTGCGGCTGGGCTACCTGGTCGCCGGCGACGAGCATCTCGGACCGCTGCTGTCGGCCAAGCGCACCGAGGACCTGCACTCCTCGCCGCTGCTCCAGCGGGCGCTGGCCGACTACCTCGGCCGCGGCCAGCTGGCCGGCCACCTGCGCTATGTCCGCTCGGTCTACCGCGAGCGCCGCGATGCGATGCAGCAGGCCCTGGAGCAGCACTGCCCGCGCGGCGTGCGCTGGACGACCCCGGCCGGCGGCCTGTGCTTCTGGCTGGAGCTGCCCGCCGGGATCAACGGCAGCGATGTCTACGGCGAGGCGATCGAGCGCGGCGTCGGCGTGACCCTCGGCAGCGTCTTTTTCCCGCAGCCGCCGCGGCTCTCCTACCTGCGGCTCTGCTTCGCCACCCAGCCGCCGCCCCAGATCGCCCGCGGCGTGGCGATCCTCGGCGAGCTGCTGCGCGACCATCTGCGCCGCCGCGACTTGCTGGCCGCCCGCGCCTGCCGCGAAACCCAGCCGCTGATGTAGGTTATCCACAAACACACATGTTCTATCCACATTTGGGGACAGCGCGAATGTATCAAATCCGAACAGTGACCAACGATGATCTTGAGGCGATGAAGGACGTGGTGCGGACCAGCGCGCCGGTGGACGGCGTGTCGGTGATCAATCTCGACGGCACGGTGGCCCTGCGGCTGAGCCCGGATCTGACCGACATGGCGGTGGCCGAGGAGGACGGCGCGATCATTGGCTTCGCCGGATTGTCCTGGCAGCTGCGTGACAATGCCCGCTCGACCCAGGTGCTGGTGCGGCCCGACCAGCGGCGGCGCGGGATCGGCCGGGCGCTGGCCGCCTACTGCGAGCAGCGCGCCCGGGCGCTCGGCTGCGCGCTCAGCGGCTCCTACCTCGACACCATCCCCGGCGCCGCCGCGTTCGCCGCCGCCCTGGGCACGCGGCCGATCGGCCAGTGGTGGTTCATGGTCGCCGAGCTGAGCGACCCGCGCGCCAGCCAAGAGCAGCGCCCGCTCGCCGAGGGCTACGCGATCCGCTACGCGCGGCCCGGCGAGGACGAGGAGCTGTTCGCCGAGCTGTTCCGCGACACCTTCGCCCAGCACCGCTTCTTGCTGCCGCCGCCGTCCCAGATGATCCGCGAGAACTGGAGCCAGGCCTCCTTCGATCCGGCCAGCGTGGCCTTCGCCACCTACCAGGATGAGGTCGTCGGCGTCTCGGCCATGCGCGGGCGCGCCGAGCAGCGCAACGGCGCGATCGCCAGCTGCGGCCATATCGGCCCGGTCGGCGTGCGCGCAGCCCATCGCCAGCGCGGCCTGGCCCGGGCGCTCCTGCTCGACAATCTGAACTACGCCCGCCGCCAGGGCTGGGAGCTGGCCAGCCTGGAGGTCGATTCGATCAATGACAACGCCGTGGCACTCTACCGCTCGCTCGGCTTCGAGCTGACCCGCCGCTGGGATTGGTGGTGGAAGGATTAGGGTTCGCCCACCCCCCGCCCTCCCTGCCGGGAGGGTGCGCAAGGGGGCAATTCCCCCTTGCATCCCCCAATATGTAGTTGGTGGAAAGGGTTTTAGGTCGTGGTGCCGGGCTCTGGGTCCGAGTAGGTAGTAGTGTTATTTCCGGCTCGCTTGTGATTTGTTGGTTTCGATTCCAACACCCATCCCAGCGATTCAATCCACGGCCGCCATAACAAACAACCAATCGCCGGCACTCGAGTGGTACCCGCAAACCATGCGGGACCCAACGACTAAGCGCGTACGTTCGGGGGATGCAAGGGGGCAACGCCCCTTTGCGCACCCTCCCGGCAGGGAGGGCGGGGGGTGGGATTCCCCCCCGCCCGGCAGGGCAAGCACAACAGGAACGGCAGGGGACCGGGGCGGCCGCCGCCCCGAAAGGAGCACCGAATGACCCTCAAGCAGATGGGAATCCTGTGGACGCTGGCGCTGGTCTGGGGCGCGTCGTTCCTGTTCATCAAGCTGGGCGTGGCGACAATCCCGCCGGTGACGTTCGTGACATTCCGGCTGGCGATCGCCGCCGGGCTGATCTACGCCGTGATGCGCTGGCAGGGGCTGCGCATGCCCGCCGACCGCAAGCTGTGGCGGGCGCTGGTCTTCGTGGGCTTCATCAACGCCGCGCTGCCCTACACCCTGTTCGCCTGGGGCGAGCAGCAGATGGGGGCCAACGCCAGCGGGCTCGCATCGATTTATAATGCAACCACGCCGCTGTGGACCGTGGCGTTCGCCCAGCTGTTCGTGCGCGAGGAGCGGCTGACGCCGCTGCGCACCCTGGGCGTGGTGATCGGCTTTTCGGGCGTGGTGTATCTGTTCGCCGGCGCGCTGGGGGCGATCGGCACCACCGACACCCTGGGCCAGCTGACTTGCTTCCTGGCCGCCTCGTGCTACGGCGTCGGCACGCTGTACGTGCGGCGGGTGTTCAAGGGGCTGCCGGCGCTGGTGCCGGCGTTCGGCCAGATGTTCGCCGGGGCGATCTTGCTGGCGCCGCTGGCGCTGATCGTCGATCACAACGCCTGGCAGGTTCCCTCGGCCAGCTCGCTGGTCGGCCTGCTGGGGCTGGCGGTGCTGGGCACGGGGATTGCCCAGATCCTGTATTTCTCGCTGGTCAAGCAGGTCGGGGCGACGCGCACGTCGCAGGTCACCTACCTGCTGCCGCTGTTCGCGCTGTTCTGGGGCTGGCTGTTCCTTGACGAGCCGCTGCGCCCGGACATGCTGATCGGCCTGGCGATCGTGCTGGTGGGGGTCGTGGCGGTCAACGGCAAGTGGCCGGTCCGCGCCGCCAAAACCGATCAGCCGGCCGACCCGACCCTGCCGGCGCCCGGGGCTCCCGGCCGCCGCTGACCGCCGCAGAGCAATCTGCCCATCGATCATTCGTCATTCAAGCAAAGGAGAACGCCATGACCGTCAATCGATACGCCTTTTTCAACGGCGAAATCGTACCGATTGAGCAGGCCAGGGTCAGCGTCATGACCCACGGGCTGAACTACGGCACCGGCTGCTTCGAGGGCATCCGCGCCTACTGGAACGCCGAGCACGGCGAGCTGTACGCCTTCCATCTGCGCGCCCACTACGAGCGCATGCTCCGCTCCTGCAAAGTGCTCCAGATCAAACTGGACCACAGCGCCGACGAGCTGTGCGAGATCACGCTGGAGCTGCTGCGCCGCGAAGGCTTCCAGAGCGATGTCTATGTCCGGCCGCTGGCCTACAAGTCCTTCGAGGGCATCGGCGTGCGGCTCCACGATATCAGCGACGCGTTCACGATCTGGGCCGTCCCATTCGGCAAATACATCGAGAACCAGAGCGGGCTCAAGGTCGGCGTCAGCTCGTGGCGCCGCGTCGACGACAACGCTATCCCGGCCCGGCTCAAGGCCACCGGCTCCTACGTCAACTCGGCGCTGGCCAAGAGCGAGGCGATGCTCAACGGCTATGACGAGGCGATCGTGCTGACCCAGGACGGCCACGTGAGCGAAGGCAGCGCCGAGAATATCTACATCGTGCGCAACGGCAAGCTGCACACGCCCGGCCTCAACGACAATATCCTCGAAGGCATCACCCGCAACGTCGTCAAAACCCTGGCGATCGACGAGCTGGGCCTTGAGGTCGTCGAGCGCACCCTCGACCGCACCGAGCTCTACGCCGCCGACGAGATGTTCTTCTGCGGCACCGGCGTCGAGGTCACGCCGGTCGTCGAGATCGACCGCCGGCCGATCGGCGACGGCCAGATCGGCCCGGTCTTCCGCCAGATCAAGGAGCTGTACCACGGCGTCACCCACGGCGAGAACGCCAAGTACCAGGCCTGGTGCACGCCGGTCTACGCCAGCAAGGCCGAGCAGACCGTCGCCTAGCTGCCCAACCACAAAGCCGGGAGTCAGCGCGGGCTGGCTCCCGGCTTCGCGTTGCGCGCCATGCGCGGCGGCGCTTTTGCGTGTATCATCTGCGGCAGCAATGCGAATCAGCGCGGAGGATCAGCGATGAAAGTGTTGGAGACCCAGGTGGAGATCGCGGCGCCCGCCAGCAGGGTGTGGGAGATTCTGACCGACCTCGCGGCCTACCCGGAGTGGAATCCGTTTATCGTCAAAGCCGCCGGCGAGCTGCGCGAGGGCGGCCGGCTCGCGCTGACGATGCTTCCGCCGGGCCGCAAGGCAATGGATTTCGCGCCGCGCGTGCTCAAGGCGGCGCCCAACCGCGAGCTGCGCTGGCTCGGCAATCTCTGGGTCCGCGGCCTGTTCGACGGCGAGCACTATTTCATCATCGAGGAGCTGGGCCCCGAGCGCGCGCGCCTCACCCACGGCGAGCGCTTCGGCGGCATCCTGGTGCCGCTGCTCAAGGGCATGCTCGACGGCCCGACCCGCCAGGGCTTCGAGCTGCTCAACCAGGCGCTCAAAGCCCGCGCCGAGCAGGGCGGCGGCGAGCCCGTCGCCAGCGGCGCGCCAGCCGGCCGCAACCCCGAGATCGCCGCCTGGTGAGCAGGGCTGCGACGAGCTAGAAAATCAGGGGAATACCCATGAACACACAGCCAACCGACACATCGGCCGAAGCCGAGTTGGTGCAACTCCGCATTTTGCGCCAAGCATCGCCGGCGCGGCGCGGCATGTTGGCTTGCTCGCTGAGTCGGTCGATTCTCACCGGATCGCGGCTTGCTATTCAACGGCGAAATCCCCAACAGCCTCCAGCGGAAATTATCCGGCAATCACTGGTAATTAATTATGGGATTGCTGATGAATCGCCGCTCCGCAATCGGTACGTCGCGCAGGAGCACATCATGCTTAGTCCTGACATGATCCAAGCTCTCGTCCCGGTCATCGAGCTGTTTGAGCAACTCGGCATTGCTTATCATATCGGCGGCTCATTGGCTAGCTCGATCCATGGTATTCCACGGGTCACGCTTGACGCCGATGTTGTGGCAAGGATTGAAGATAAACATATTCT
>DASWWB010001331.1:0-3147 GCA_036406115.1 Herpetosiphonaceae bacterium | reverse complement strand
CTGCCAGCCGTCAGTCTGCGAAAATTGAAAATTGGCCCGGCGCAGCGATGCCCCGGCGCCGGGCCTGATAGCTGACAGCTGGTAGCTGACAGCTTACCCTTTGCCGAGCGGAGCCGCCCGCAGCGCCGTGCTGCCAACCTGCTGGAGCATCTCGCTGGCGGCGCGCCGGCCAAGCTCAACAGCGTAATTCGTGCCACGGTCCCAGGGATACACCTGGCTCATGCTGGCCCACCAGACGCCGGGCAGCGGCGTGGCCAGCGGCGGGATGTTGCGGCTGTGGCCGACCGTCGCGATCGGCTGGGCGTAGGCCTCCTTGTGCAGCCACATGCCCTGGATCCAGGAGCGCTGGAACTGGCTGTTGACCAGCGGCAGCGAGGGCAGGAAGCGTTCCAACAGCGCCTCGGCGTCGAGGCCGAAATGCTCGTGGCTCGGCTCCAGGTAATCGCCGAGGTAGACCAGGTGCTGGCCGCCGTAGTGGCGGCGGTCGATCATCTGGGTGTGCTCGACCAGCGCCAGGACAGGGAAGCGCCCCTTGTCCATGTTCATCCAGTAGGTGCCGTTGGTGAGCGAGCGGTCGAGGGCGATCGTCAGCACCAGGGCGCCGATCGACTTGAGCTGGTCGAGGCCGGCGGCGTAGTTGGCGGGGAGCGACGGCGTCATGCGGCGGAGCAGGCCGGGCGAGGTCGTCGAGAGCACCGCGTCGGCCACGAACGGGCCGTCGGGGGTGCTGAGGAGCCAGCCGTCGTCGTGGGCCATGATCGCCTGGACCGGGGCGTCGACCCGCACCGTGCCGCCGCTGAGGCGCACCGCCTCGGCCAGCCGCTCGGCCATCGCCTGGAAACCGCCGCGGAAATAGCCCAGCTTAGGCGTGCGCGAGGCGATCCGGGCCCAGAACCAGGCGGCGTTGACCTGGCCGGCGTAGGGGCCGAACTTGCCCTCGAACAAGGGGCGCCACAGCTGCTCGTAGGACAGGTCGCCCATCGTGTGGCGCAGATAATCCTCGGCGGTCACATCTTCGAGCGGCTGCCAGCGGTCGACAGCCTTGAGCCACTTGAGCCAGGCGACGACCACGCCGGTCCGCACCCGGTCGAGCAGCGGCAGATGGGGGTAGCGCAGCAGCGGCAGGGCGCCGTCCAGCGCCAGCGAGCCGAACTGCTCATCCCAGTAGCCGGAGACCGGCTTGTTGAAAAACAGCAGGTCCTCGGCGCCGATCTCCTTGATCAAATCGATGAACGCGGCGTCGGACTGGAAAATGTGGTGATAGAACTTCTCAAGCGACCAATCCCAGCCGGGTGCGCGGAAGCCGGCTGCGAGGCCGCCGACCTGCGGCGCCGCCTCGAAGACCGTCACGTCCAGCCCGCGGCGGGCCAGATCGTAGGCCGCGCTCAGCCCGGTGAAGCCGCCGCCGACAATCGCCACCTTCGTCATGCCCGTACCTCCACTTCAGCCCGCGCGGGCTGCTCCGCAAGCTCATCGTGGACGGCCGCCTCGCGGGCGCGGATGCGCTCCTCGGCGCCGCCGCGCTCCTCCATCGCCCGGTCGAAATCGTTCCAGGCCACGTGTTCGCGCCACATATAGAAAAAGCCCAGCGCCGTGATCGGCAGCCAGAGCGCCAGGTGCAGGACGATCGTGTAGCCGGTGGCCAGGGCGGCCGGCACGCCGAAGGATTGCAGGACCTCGCTGCCGGCTTTGTCGAAGGTGCCCGCGCCGCCCGGCGCCGCCGGGATGATCAGGACCAGATTGGCGATCGCCGTCATCAGCATCAGCACCTCGAACGAGACGTTGAGGCCGGGGAAGGCGTGCATCACAAACCAGTACTTGGTCGTCTCAGTCAGCCAGATCGCCGTGGACGTGACGAAGATCATCACCACTTCGCGCGGCGAGCGCAGCGAGTGCAGCCCGAGCATGATTTTATCGAAGGCGGCATGGGCCGTATCGTGCAGCCGCGCCGGCACCAGCCGCCGCAGCACCCAGCCGTACAGCCGCTCCGTGCGCTTGGGATCGGCGGCGATGACGAAAAACACCAGCAGCAGCACGCCGAACAGCGCCGAGGCCAGCACCACCACCGTGCGGTAGACGGGGGGCAGCGGGATGAACGGCAGCGTCACGAAGACGAAGAACAGCATCACCAGCCCGTCGAACAGCCGCTCCAGGATCACCGTCGTCAGCGACGCGCCCATGCCGATGTTTTCTTTGCGCTTGAGCACGTAGGAGCGGATCACCTCGCCGGCCCGCGCCGGATAGACATTGTTGCCCATGTAGCCGATCACCACCACCGGGAACAGCCGGCGCAGGCTGACGGGCTTGATGTGGTACAGCATGTAGTGCCAGCGCCACGTCCGCGCCCACACCGCGCCGAAATACACCAGCACGCCGGGAATGATCCACCAGTAGTTGGCGTTGCCCAGCGCATGCCAGAATTCGCCCCATTCGAGCCCCTGCACGGTCCACCAGATAAAGATGGCGCTGATCGCCAGTCCAAGCCAGAGCTTCCAATTTACTCGCCGCACTCATGCCTCCGCGGTGGGGTGTATGCTTCAGGGGTACGACAATGTTCCCCCGCAGTATGGTACCGGCGACCCCGGTTGATGTCAAACTCATGCTTGTGTTTTTAGCACGCTTGTGCTATACTGGGATTCAAGGCAGCAGCGCCTTGCAAGTAAACCGGAAACCATGAAAGAGAGCCTGATATGTACCGCAAGACGATTGTGTACGATCGCAAAAGCAAAGATTTTGCGATGTACCTGAACGGCGAACTGGTTGGCTACGCTCCCACCTATCTCCAAGCCGAAGCCGTGCTCAACCAACTGGTCTACGAGCTGCTGTCCAGCACCACCAAGTCTTTCCCGCAAGCCGCCTAAGCCTAAGGCCGCTCGCGTCCCGCAATACCGAAGCGCCACCCAGGTTTGGGTGGCGCTTCCGCTTTGCCCGGCGCCCGCCGCCTCAGCCCAGCAGGCCGCGCCGGTAGCCCTCGCCGACCGCGCCGGCCCGATCGCGCACGCCAAGCTTGGCGTAGAGATGCAACAGGTGGGTCTTGACCGTCGCCTCGCTGACAAACAGTTTCAGCGCGATCTCGCGGTTGCTGGCGCCGTTGGCGATCAGCGCCAGCACTTCCTGCTCGCGCTGGCTCAGCGCCTCGGCCGCCGG
>DASWWB010001330.1:0-1697 GCA_036406115.1 Herpetosiphonaceae bacterium | reverse complement strand
CGGGTTCAACCTCTGGCCGCGGAATGGCGTAGGGAACAACAACCAGATCAGCGACTTCGCCCCCGACAACGCGAACATCACGGGTGTGCCCGAGCCCGGCGCCTGGGCGCTGATGATCCTGGGCTTCGCCGCCGCCGGCCTGGGCCTGCGCCGCCGCCAACTGTGGGCCGCTAGTCCCGTCTAGCGATCCCACGGCCGTCCGACCGCCCCGCTAAAATCCCCCGGCGCGCGCGGTCGGGCGGGACCGTGAACTAATCCCCCACCAGCTGCCGCCAGCCGACGGCACGGACGCGTTCAGCGCCCAGCGCGCCGGCCAGCGGCGGCCGCATGAACATCCCGGCGAAGGCGGCGTCGCGCACATTGAGCCCGCCCGCGTAGGCTCCGAACGCCGGCAGGATCACCCGCTCGCCGTCGGTCACGAAGCAGCGCCGCCGCACCGTGCCGCGCGGCGCCTTCACCTTGGCGGCCGGGTGCAGGTGGCCAGCCACCTCGCCGGGCTGGGCGCCGGCCTGCGGCTCGTGGCGCAGGATCAGCGCCGCCACGGCGATCTCGTCCGCTGTCTCGCCCGGCAGCGCCTGCGGCCCGTCGGCGTCGTGGTTGCCCACCACCCAGACCAGCCGCCGACCCACGGCGAGCGCCCGGAGGCGATCGGCGTCGTCAGCCGCCAGCCGGCCTTCCGACTTCCGGTCGTGGAAGGTGTCGCCCAGCAGCACAACCGCCGCGGGCGCCAGCGCCGCCACCTCGGCCTCCAGCCGCCTCAGCGTCTCGCGTGTGTCGTACGGCGGCAGCATCTGGCCGCGGGCGGCGTAGCTCGACCCCTTCTCCAGGTGCAGGTCGGCCACGATCAGCATCCGCTCGCCCGCCAGCCACAGAGCGCCCGAGCAGCGGAACGTCACCTCGACCCCGCGCACCCGCGTCGCCAGGCCTCCGCAGTCGCTGGCGCCGAACCGGTAGGCAAACGGGAGACTCACGTCGTTCAATGCAGCGCCTCTGCGATCAAATCTTCCTCGGCCTCGGCCAGGATCATCTCGCCGGCTTGGCCGGGCGAGCGCTCCTTGCCGATCTCCAGGAGGATCGGCACCGAGAAGGGGCTCAGATGGTCCAGCGGCGCGTGACGGATTCGGCCGCGGATGCGCGCCAGCATGTCGCCCAGCCGCGCCACGTCGATGAGGCCGGTCGCCGCATCGGCGCGCGCACAGCGCAGCAGGAGGTGGTCCGGCTCGTGCCTGCGCAGGACGTCGTAGATCAGGTCGGTCGAGAAGGTGATCTGTCGCCCCGTCTTCTGCTGCTCGCCCGGGAACCGCTTTTCGATCAGCCCGGCGATGATCGCGCAGCCCTTGAAGGCGCGCTTCATCATGAAGCTCTCGTGGAGCCAAGCCTCCAGGTCGTCGCCCAGCATGTCCTCGGCGAACAGCTCGTCGAAGTCGAGGCGGTCCAGCGGTTTCAGCGCCCAGATCGCCATGGCGTAGTCGTTGCAGACGAAGCCCAGCGGCCCGACGCGCAGCCTTTCCAGCCGTCTCGTGAGCAGCATGGCGAGGGTTGTATGGGCGAGCCGCCCCTCGAAGGGATAGACCACCATGAAGTTGCGGTTCCCGCGCGGAAAGGTCTCCAGCAGCATCTCGTCCTCGCCGACGATCAGCGACCGGTCCTTCTGCGCCCCCAGCCACTCGCGCACGTCGGTGGGCAGCACGCTCCAG
>DASWWB010001329.1:0-3861 GCA_036406115.1 Herpetosiphonaceae bacterium | reverse complement strand
CGCCGAGGTACGCCTGCGGGCCGCAGCCCAGGCCGATCAGCGTCAATGAGTGCGCCGGCCACTGGCAGCGGAAGGCGCGCAGCGCGCAGGGCCAGCGATCCGTGGGATGGCCGTCGGTGAGTAGAAAGATGTGCGGTTTGTGGTCCCGCTGCCGCTCGCCGTAGCCGGTGACGACCTCGCGCCCAAGCACCTCGGCTAGCAGTTGAAGTCCTTTTCCTAGCGCGCTGGCCCCGCCGGCTTGCAAGACCGGCGGCGTGAAGCGCTCGATCGTGGTCAGCGATGAAATCTGGCTGGCCTCCGAAGCAAACGTGAGAACGCTCATCCTGGCGTCGCGCGCTGTCTGGGGAATGGCGCCCAGCTCGTGGAGCAGGAGGGATATGGTCTGGCCCATGGCCGCGAGCGGCGCGCCGGCCATGGAGGCGGAGATATCCAGCAGCATATAGATTGGCAGGCGGGACCCGCCTGGTGGCACATCGAATGGCATGCGGCAGTCCTTGAACGCTCAAATCGAGGGCGCGGCGCGGATAGCCCCGCGTGCTTGCATTGGTAAGCGCCGATTTGGGGCGTTTTTTCCATGGATGCTGATGGACGGCCGATGATACGTTTTGCCAATGCTCCGCTCTTTGTAAGCGCGACCGATTAGCGGTTGCACTTACAAGGAGGGACAGGCTATGAAAAAGCTCATCGGGCGGCTGATCGGGATCGGTCTGGCGTTGTCGTTGCTGGCTGGCGGGTGCTCGGTGTGCGTGCAGACTGGCGGGACGCCGCCGGCGTACGCCGACGAGCTGACGCCGACGCCGACGCCGACCGTGCCGCCGTTCTGCTCCTCGCCCGGCTGCGGCGGCGGCGGGTTCCAGATCAACCAGGACGCCGACCGCAGCTAGGCGCATGACGGCGCCGGCATGAACGTCTGACATCGGTTGTTCGCCGTTGGAATGATGCGCATCATTGCCCCATTCGAGCGCAGGCTAGCGGGCTAGGCACCACCCGCCCCGTGCTCCACGACCGTCATCGGCATTCCGATCACGATGGCGTTGCCCCAGTCGACAGCTGATTGCCCAAGCTCGGCGATGCATTCCCGTTGCGCGCGGGCCAATGCCAGCGCGATATCGTCCCCCGCCGCCGCATGGGTGTAAAAACGCTCGATCAAAGGGATCGTTGAGCCATCCGCCAGCGGCCAGAGGGTCGAGACCACCGCTTTCGCCCCGGCCATCAGCCACCCCCAGGTCAAGCTGAGGTTTTCCTCCCCCGGCAGGTGATCGACTACCGCGCCATTACAGGTCGACATGACCACCAGCGCGTTGTTGAGTCGCAGCCGGATGATCTGATCCAGCCATAGCTCGCCGTCATGGAGCAGGATATGGCCCATGATGCCATGCGCCGGATGCATGTAGGCATGGGTCGCCAGATGGATGATCCCGTGGCGCTCCAGGCTGTGGGGACTGGCCGGATCGAGCAAGGCTTCTATGCGGCAATCCTGATCGCGCAACGCCACCACTGTCCCCCGCCATTGCGCGCTGACGATCGAGAGCTCGCTCGCGGTCATTGGCAACGGATTCGCACGAGCGCCGAAGTCACTGCATCCCAGTTGAACCATCGTGGCCGGCGGATTATTCAGCCGGCGGGCGGCGAACATCAGGTACGGCAGCACTTGTACGATCGCCTGCTCGCAGAGCCAGCTGTCCCCCACTCGCAATGCCGTCCAGGCAAGCATATGCAGGATGCCGCTGGGGATGATATAGAGCCGATGGCCGGGATGCAACCGCCCCCGAACAGTCTCCGGCAGCAGCGCCTCGGCGAGATCGGCGAGTTCGCCCCATTGCCTGGGCGTGATCCCTTGGAGGTAGGGCACGTCGTTGTAGATCATGCGTTGCGTGTAGGGTGCGCCCAGGCTGCGGATTAATTGTTCGGTCGCAGCGCTCCAGTCCGCCTGGTGGCTTGTGATTGCGAACGGCGTTTGGGTGAGGATGTGCAGCGCCCTTTCGTGAAGCGTGTAGGAGATCACCGTCCACTCGTCGCCGTGGAGATCGGTCAGGATGCGACGGATAGCTTCAAGATCAACCACCGTTTCCTCGTCCATGGCCGGGCGCGTCGTGTGGCGGTTGAGCCAGAGCTGCTCGGCGTATTCGTCAAGGCACGCGTTGAGCTGACTCATCGGCGCGTGCCCGGGGCCTTGGGTGCTATCGAGCAGCCGCAGCAGCCGCTCCTGAAGGTCCTTGAGATCGGTCGCGGGATTACCTTCCAAGGGCCGCTCAAGCAGGCGCTGGAGGGTCAGGGTTCGATTGTATTCGCTGAGCCGCAAGGCTGTGGCGCCCTGGCCTTGGGCGGTGGCGCACGCCAGCGCTTGGCTGAACAGCGCCGCGACCTGGACAAACAAGAAACTGCTGAGGTGCTCGTTGGTGAGCTGGCGGCGAAAGCGGGCGACGAGCTGAATCGCCAGCTCGTAGTCGTCCAACGCTTCGAGCGGCCGGCCGGCGGCTTGGCGGCAGGCGCCGCGTCCATGCAGCAGCCGCCAATAGTAGAGCGGATGCAGCGCGATGCTTGCTTCTGCGCGATCAAACCATGCAGCGGCCAGCTCGGGCTGTTGCCGGTCCAACGCTATCCATCCCTGCTCCAGCCAGCAGCGGGCGCGGCCGAGTTCGTTGCCGGCGGTGGCGAATGCTTCTTCCACGCCGGACATGAGCTCGGCCGCGTCTTCGGGCAGGCCCTCATGCATGAGGATCCTCGCTCTTAAGAAGGCCGTTTCGCGCAAGATCTCCTGATTGCGGTCCTGCCGAGCGTAGACTTCGGCGCTGGCGAGCGCCGCCAGGGCGCTCTCGGCCTCGTTGTCGCCCAGCAGGATGAACGCAAGATTGTAGTAGCAGCTGGCCAGCCGCCCCACCGCCCCGAACTGCTCGAAGTTGGTGATCGCCCGCTGGATTTGGGCCGCTGCCGCTGTCCAATGGCCGATATAGCTGTAGATGCGCCCGAGTTGCATGTCGCAGCTACCGCTGTCGAGGGGGCGCTTGAGCTGTCGGAATAGCTCCCGCGCCACCTGCGAGTCGTAGAGGGCTGCCGCGAAGAGTCCTTGGTGGAGGTGGGCGATGCTGGCGTTGAGCGCGCAGATCGCGCGGCGCAGCGGCAATTGATGGAGATTAAACGTGGCTTCGGCATCCTCCAGCCAAATCGACGCTTGCCCCGGATCGCCTTGAAGCACGCGATTCCAGGCGAGATCGATCAGGCAGTGGGCGGCCTCGATCAGTTGCTGGCCGCGCTCGAATGCGGCGATGGCCTGCTGGAAATGCGTTTCTGCGTCGGAGAACGTTCCTGCGATCTGCTCGGTGACGCCGCGTAGCCGCAAGAAGCTGCCGATGGCGAACGGGATATTGTGCGCTTGCGCTGCCGGAAGCCAATCGTCGATCAGTCCTTGGACCCGGCTGATATCCCGCAGGTGATAGAGCGCCCGGCCCAATGCTACTGCAGCGAAGACGGCCGCCCTTGGCAGTCGCCTGCGCTGGTAATCGATGATGAGCGCCTCCCATGGCGCGGTGACCGTCGGCTCACTTGTGGAGAGTGCGCAGAGCTGCCGCGCATGCCGGCAATACGCCGCCAAATCAGAGTCCGGTTGGGCGGCGAGCAGGGCGACGGCGCGCTCGAGCAAGGCTTGCGCCGTCTCAAATTGCTCGTTGGCGAGAAAGCAACATGCTTGGGTGTAGTATGTGAGCGCTTGATCGTCGGCCGGCCGTGCGAGAGTCGGCAGCGCCTCGGCCTTGCGGAGTGCCGCTTGCGGATTGCTGGCGGCAAGCTCGAGGATCGAACCATAGGGATCGGGGAGATATGCAAATGTCAGCATGGGGCAGGTCCTCGGGAGATACCTCTCTG
>DASWWB010001328.1:0-5573 GCA_036406115.1 Herpetosiphonaceae bacterium | reverse complement strand
GCTGCGCAGCGGCATGAAAAGCGTGGACCTGCGCCTGTGGGACGAGGAGAATCGGCGGCTGATCAGCTTCCGCGAGTTCGACGCGCGCGAGCGGGCCGCCCAGGCCGCCCCCAGCGCCTAGGCTGGCTCGCCTGCCGCCCGGCAGCGCTCTGCCGGGCGGCAGCCCAGCGCCGGATCGCGCAGCACTCTGCTGACCAGCGAGAGCAGCGCCGGCGCCGAGACCGGCGTGCTCAGCAGCGCGGTGTAGCTGCCGGGATCGCAGGAGCGGGCTGCGCAGGCGGCGTCGAGCAGGATCAGCGGCGGGCCGCCGCGGCTCGCCGGCACGAGGGCGTTGTTGCCCAATACCAGATCGATCGGCCGGTCGCGCAGCAGCTGGCCGGCCTCCCGCCAGCTGCTCGCCAGGACAAGATCGTGGCCGGCGCCGCCGAGAATGGCGCGCACGGACTGGCGGGTGGCGGGGTTGGTCTCGATGAGCATAATCGTAGCCATAGCACCTCTGGTCGCGGGTTATGGGTTGATCGGCGTTGCGGCGAGACAAGCAGATTCCGCGCCACGGCTCAGTCCGCCCCGTGATGGCTGAGCGCCGCCCGGGCCAGGCCCACCACCGCCTCGCGCAGCTCCGCCGGCTCGACGATCGTCAGCGCGGCGCCGAAGCCCAGCACCAGCGAACAGGCGTCCTCCGCCAGCTCGAACGACATCGCCACCCGCACCCAGCCGTCCTCCTCCGGCGGCCCGACCTCCTCGACCCGCGAATACCAGCCGGCGTAGCGCAGCCGGGGCACGATCGCCGGATCCGCCCGCAGGATGAGCGGGTAGCGCGGCAGCTGGGCGCGGAACTCGGCCGCCGCCCGCTCCCAGTAGGCCGCCAGATCGAACTCCGCCGGCCGCGCGGCGGACTCGTCAGTCAGCTCCGCCGCCTCGATCCGCGAGACGCGGTAGGTGCGCGGCTCGCCCTCCGCCGCCGCCACCAGATACCAGATGTTGCCCTTCGCCACCAGTCCCAGCGGATCGACCAGCCGCTCGACCGTCGCGCCGTCCGCCCGCCGGTAGCCGAGCCGCAGCCGCCGCCCCAGGCCGACCGCCGCCTGGACGGTCCGCAGGTGGGGGATGGGCTCGGCGGAGCGCGACCAGCCGCTCAGATCGACATACAGCCGCTCCCATGCCGCCGCCGCCGCCCCGCGCGCCGCCGCCGGCAGCGCCGCCAGCAGTTTGGCCAGCGCCGACTCCGCCGCCTGCCGCAGCCCCAGATCGTCCAGCAGCCGCCGCGGCTTGATCAGCGCCAGCGCCTGAAGCTCGCCGGCGCTGAGGCTCGGCAGCTGCATGCGATACTCCTCGGCCAGGAACCAGCCGCCGCCCTGGCCCCGCTCGGCATAGACCGGCACGCCGGCGGCGCACAGCGCCTCCATGTCGCGGTGAATCGTCCGGTCCGAGACTTCCAGCCGCCGCGCCAGCTCGCCGGCGGTCAGCTGGCGATGGGCTTGCAGCAGCAGCAAAATGGCGAGCAGGCGGTCGGCGCGCATGGGCGGCTCCTTGAAAATGAGCTATCGGCTAGCGGCTGTCAGCTGTCAGGCGCTAGCTTGAAGCGCTGTTTATTGCTTGGAGGCGCGATAGCTCCTCCTCGCTGATTCTGATAGCTGATAGCTGACAGCCGCTAGCCAATCTGACTATACCAAACAAATATGACAGAGGATGTCAGGAATGATGGGCTATGCTGGTCCCATCAATCGATCGCGGGCGCATTGCGGCCTGCGGCAGCGTGAGGAGAATCGAATGGGCGCATTGACGGGCAAAGTGGCGCTGGTGGCGGGGGCGACGCGCGGGACGGGGCGGGGCGTCGCCTGCATGCTGGGCGAGGCGGGGGCGACGGTCTATTGCACCGGCCGCAGCACGCGGGGCAACCGGGCGCCGGCGGCTGAGATCAGCCCCGAGACGGCGTTCGAGCTTCGGCGGCGCCCCGAAACCGTCGAGGAGACGGCGGAGCTAGTCACGGCGCGCGGCGGGATCGGCATCGCGGCGCCGACCGACCACCTGGACCAGGAGCAGGTGCGGGCGCTGGTCGAGCGGATCGAGCGCGAGCAGGGCCGGCTCGACATCCTGGTCAACGATATCTGGGGCGGCGATGAGCTGGTCGAGGAGCAGCCGTTCTGGGCCCACTCGGTCGACAAGGGCCTGCTGATGCTCCAGCGCGGCATCAACACCCATATCATCACCAGCCGCTACGCCGCGCCGCTGCTGATCAAAACCGGCGGCGGCCTGATCGTCGAGGTGACCGACGGCGACAATTTCAGCTACCGCCATAATTTTTACTACGACCTGGTGAAAACAACGGTGATCCGGCTGGCGTTCGCCCAGGCCACCGAGCTGCGGGGGCATAATGTGGCGGCGGTGGCGATCACGCCGGGCTTCCTGCGCTCCGAGGCCATGCTCGACCACTTCGGCGTCAGCGAGGAGAACTGGCGCGACGCGGTGGCGGGCCGGCCGGACTTCGGCGAGTCCGAGACGCCGTTTTTCGTGGGCCGGGCGGTCGCGGCGCTGGCGGCCGATCCCGAGGTGCGCCGCTTCTCCGGCCGGGTGCTGGCTGGCTGGGACCTGGCCCGGCTCTACGGCTTCACCGATGTCGATGGCCGCCAGCCGCACTTCCCGACCTGGCTGGCCGCCAACATGCCCGAGCATGCCTGGAAGCCGTGCGACGATCTGTTCTACAGCTACTGGGGGCCGACCGGCGCCGCGCTGGCCGCCGAGTGAACCGCCGGGCATAGCGACGGGGGCGATTCGATCGAATCGCCCCCGTCCGTGTGGAGCCGCGTGTCGGAATCGAACCGACGACATCCAAGTTACAAAGTTGGTGCTCTACCTACTGAGCTAACGCGGCAGCTTGTTTCCCGATATTATACGAGGTTCCCCGGCGGCGGTCAACCGCTCGCCAAGCTGCGGGGCGGCGCGGACGCACCCCCGATTCCCGCCGATTTTGGTATGATTGGCGCGACGCACTGCTTGAAAGCGGAGGATTCGCGCTGATGACAGAGATGCCCCCCGAGAGGGCGGCGCGGGTGGCGACCGGGATCGCCGGCCTTGACCGGGTGCTGCATGGCGGGCTGCTGGCCCACGGCGTGTACCTGCTGGTCGGGCCGTCGGGCGCGGGCAAGACCACGCTGGCCAACCAGATCGCCTTTTTCCAGGCCGCGACGGCGCCCGTGACCTACGTGACGGTTCTGGCCGAGACCCACACCCGCCTGCTGGGCCACATCCGCCAGTTCGGCTTTTTCGATCCCGCGCTGGTGAGCAAGCGCATCACCTACCTGAGCGGCTACCAAGCGTTTTTGGAGAGCGGCTACGGCGGGCTGAGCGCCCTGCTCCAGCCGCTGATGCTTCAGCAAGCGTCGGGCCTGCTGGTGGTGGACGGCCTGCCGCTGATCACGCCCGGCAGCGCCTACGACCCCAGCCTCAAAAATCTGATGCATGATTTGCAGACCTACAGCGAGTTCGGCCGCTGCACGACGCTGCTCCTGAGCCCGGCCCACACCGGCACCTGGGAGAGCCGGGCGCTGATGATCGTGGACGGGGCGCTGGAGCTGACCAGGACCCTGGTGCCGGGCGGAATCCGGCGCACGCTGCAAATCCAGGTCTTCCGCGGCGCCCCGCATGAGCCGGGAATCTATCCCCTCGTGATCGATGGCTCGGGGATTGTCGTGGGCGAGGCGGCGGGCGAGCTGGGCTAGGCGCTGAGCGTGGTGCCGTTTTCCTGCTCGCCGATCCGCAGCGCCGGCCCGGCGCGATCGTCGAGCGCTTGGGCCACGACCGCCAGCACCGCCGGCAGCGTGAACGGCTTGGGCAGGAAGCTGACGCCGCGCTGGGCGGCGGTCGCGGCGGCGGCGGTCGCGGCGGCGCTCATCAGGATGACCGGGATGTGGCGGGTTTGCGGGGTGGCGCGCAGGACGCTCACGAATGTCGGCCCGTCCATCAGCGGCATCATCACATCGCACAGCACCAGATCGACAAGCATTGTTTTCAAGATCTCAACGCCCTCGCGGCCGTTGCGGGCGGCGATCACCTCGTAGCCAGCATCCTCCAGGACATCGCCCAGGAGCTGGCAAATAGTCGTTTCATCATCAATCACCAGGATCGTCGGCATCGGTCCTCCTCCGCGAAGCCTCCGTTGCGCCTATCGACAGCCGTATCATAGCAGAAGTGATTCCAGCAACCTCAGCAGGATCCTAGCCCTGGCGCTGGCTGGCGAGCCAGGCGCCGACCGCCTCGGCGTGGCGGTGGTTGGCGATCAGCAGGCCAGCCAGGTAGCGCAGCAGCGTGGTGCGCTGCGCGGGCCGCTCGGGCATGAGCGCCATGGCCTCGGCGCCGTCCCAATCTCCCTGCGCTATGCGCTGATCCATCACTGGCGTGAGCAAAAGCGGCCAGCCCGCCGCTAGCCGGCGGATCGCCGCCTGGGCCTCGTTATGGTCGCCATGGCGCAGGCCGGTGATCGCGATCGTTTGATGGAACTGCGGATGGAGGCCGCCGGAGACAGACGGGACGCTGTCCTGGATCGCCCGGGCCCGGGCGTAATCCCGGGCGGAGGCGTAGGCGATGGCGACGGTCATCTGCGCCCGGCCGTGCTGGCCGCCCATATATTTCCCCACCTGCTCCAACAGCGCTTGGGCGGCTTCGGGCTGGCCCTGGCTCGCGTACGCTTCGATCACCTGAATCCATCCTTGCTCGTCATAGCCCGCGATCTCGCGGATATCGTCGATCATCCGTTCAGCTTGCTTGTCGCGGCCGGCTTTGATGCGGGCGCTCGCCAACACATAGAGCTTTTTCTCGCGCGCTATGGCGCCAAGCTCGACGCGCTCAAGATTTTCTCGCAGCGCTTCGGCCTGTTTCGCGTCGCCGAGCTGCTCCCAGGTTCGGATGATTTGAAGATAGGCGGCGAAGCGCTGGAACTCATGGGGCGAGGCCAGGATTTCGGCCAGCAGTTCGTCCAACAGCGCGGCGGCGGCGGTCCGCTCGCCGAGGCTGCCGTAGGCGATGGCCAGCGTGCCGCCCATCGCCGCCAGCCGGCCCGGGAGATCGGAGTTTTCCAGAAGCTGCCGGAGCGGCGCCAGCCGCCGGATCAGCTGGCTGCGGGGCTCTGCGCCCTCTAGCGCCAGCGCCAGCCGGATTTCCGCGTCAAACCGATCCTGGCGCGTCGCTAGCTGGGCGATGAAATCATCGATCCTGGCGACAGTGGTCGGATCGTGAAGGTAGGTGAGGGACAGCATGCGGCCGAAATCGGTGCTGTAGAGGCTTTGGCTGCGGTATCTGGCGCGGGGCAGCGCGGCGTAGGCGTCGCGGGTCAGGGCGCGGACCTCGGCGCCGTAGCCGGTTTGGCGGCGCAGCGCGTCGGCGATGGACAGGGAGGCCAGGGCGAATTTCCACGTGCTCGCGCGTTCGACATCCTGGCGGGCTTCGGCCACATTGCCGAGCAGCGTCAGGGTTGCGAGTTCCTCGGGCGTGTAGTTGATTTTCTTGGGGCGCATTGATTCACCTGTCGAAAGCTTGATGATCCGTGCGGCGAATCATAGCAACTGGCGGCGGGGGGG
>DASWWB010001327.1:0-5384 GCA_036406115.1 Herpetosiphonaceae bacterium | reverse complement strand
AGTCATCGCCATCCCGCTCGGGGCCGATGCGACCATGCTGTGCTGCCACGGCTCACCCCGCTCGCCCATCGAGGAAGTCCTGGCCACCACACCTGGCGCCGATCTCGACGCCCTGCTCGACGGCGTCGATGCGGAGATCATCGCGGGAGGCCACACCCATCTCCAACTGATCCGCCAGCACCAGGGGCGGCTGCTCGTCAATCCCGGCAGCGTCGGCTGCCCGTTCCGCGCGCCGGCGAGCGCCGCCGCACCGCCATCCCTGCTGCCCTGGGCGGAGTATGGGATCGTGACCTGGCGGGACGGGACGCTGGGCGTCGAACTGCGGCGCGTCCCCTTCGACCGCGACCGCTTCCGGGACGAGCTTTCGCGCAGCGATCTGCCCATCCGCGAGTGGTGGCTGAGCCAAATCCCGCCAAGCGCCGGCTAGCACGGCGAGATCGAGCAGGAGAAGATCGATGCATCAGAGCTTGGACCATGCGGCGGAGCGGCGGGCGGTTGCGGCGGACGGGCTGCTGGCGGCTGCGGGCTGGGCGGCCGGGCAGATCGTCTTCGCGGGCTATGAGGCGCATGTCCCCCTTGCCAAACGCATCGCCAAGGGCGGCGCGCTGCTGGCGCTGCTGCTGGCGATCCGCCTGCGCTGGGGCCGCAGCCCGTTCCGGCTCACGTTAGCGGCGATGACTGCGGCGATCGGCGCGCTTCACGGCTACTGGTTCCACAGCCGCCATGGAATTCACTGGCGCACCGCCGAGCCGCGCGACGCCTATCTCCGGCTGATCGGCCATGCATCCGCGGCGCGGGATTAGCGCACGCCGGCCGCCGGATCCTCATCGAGCAGCCGCGCCGCATCCTCGGCGGGAGCGACGCCGAAGCGCTCGCGAAGGTAGCGCAGATCGGCCAAATCCTTCGCCTGCAAGGCGTAGCCGCTGTGGGTCAGCATGTGCGTGGCGGCTGACAGGCAGCGCACCGGCAGGCCGGCGATGATGCCCCGGCCTGCGAAGGATTCGTCCGGAAAAACGAGCGGGCAATCCCAGGCCGGGACCAGCCGCCCGGCGCCGTCGATCCCCAGGGCGTGGACATCGAGTTCGAGGCCGCGCCCGTCCGCCAGCACGAAGGCGGTCGCGATCTCCGGCCCCGGCGCCGCGCGGCCGATCAGCGGGACCGGATCGGCGCAGGGCAGCCAGCGGTTTTCCTCCCAAATTTCTTTCAGATCGAAGCCGCGCTGGCCGAGAATCTCCGCCAGGAGCGGCAGATCCGCCAGCGCGACAAAGGCGTCGAGGTCTTTGTGTGGCCGGGTCTGGCGCCCCAACAGGGCGTCGACGCCCCAGCCGCCGTCCAGCCACAGCCACACGCCCCGGCCGTCAAGCAGCGCGTAGAGATCCCGCGCCTCCTCTGCTCGCATCAGCTCCCTCCTGCGCCGAGCGGCCCGAGCCGCCGCCCGCCAATCAATCTCGCCCTACGCCGGGACCTCGGCCGGCCGCGCCAGGGCCTGCTGGCCGCCGAACTGCGTGTGGTAGAGCTTGGCGTAAAGCCCGCCGCGCGCCAACAGCTCGGCGTGGGTGCCCTGCTCGACCAGCCGGCCCTGGTCCATCACCAAAATGATGTCGGCGGCGAGGATGGTCGACAGGCGGTGGGCGATCACCAGGCTGGTGCGGTCTTGCAGCAGCGGCTCCAGCGCGGCCTGGATCAGCGCCTCGGACTGCGAGTCGAGCGCCGAGGTCGCCTCGTCCAGCACCAGGATGCGCGGATTCTTAAGGATGACGCGGGCGATGGCGATGCGCTGTTTCTCGCCGCCGGAGAAGCGGTAGCCGCGCTCGCCGACGACCGTATCGTAGCCGTTGGGCAGCAGCATGATCATCTCGTGGATATTGGCGGCGCGGCACGCGGCCTCGATCTCGGCGTCGGTCGCGTCGGGCCGGGCGTAGAGCAGATTGGCCCTGATCGTGTCGTGGAACAGGAAGGTTTCCTGGGTGACCATGCCGATGTGATCCGCCAGCGAATCAAGCTGGATGGAGCGCAAATCGTGGCCGTCGATGCTGATCTGGCCCTGGCTGGGGTCGTAGAGCCGGGGCAGGAGATAGGTGATGCTGGTTTTGCCGGCGCCGGAGGGGCCGACCAGCGCCGCCAGCTGGCCGGGCCGCACCGTGAAGCTCAGGTCCTGGACAGCCCAGCGCCGCGAGGTGATCTGTGGGATGGGGCTGGGGTCGCCCGGGTCGCGAGGGCTGATCGTGGCGGCGCCGCCGGCAGGCTCCTCGGCGTAGGAGAACGACACATTCTCGAAGGCCACCTCGCCGCGCACCGCCGGCAGCGGCAGGGCGCCGGGCTGGTCGGCGATCTCCAGCGGCAGGTCGAGAATCTCAAAGACCCGCTCGAACGAGACCAGCGACGAGGCCAGCTCGACCCGGGCGTTGATCAGGGCCGAGAGCGGACCATAGAGCCGGGGCAGGTAGAGCGCGAAGGCCACCACCTTGCCGATGCTGAAATCCGAGGTGATCGCCAGGTAGCCGCCGACCCAGTAGACCGAGGCGACGCCGATCGCGCTGACCAGGCCGATCACCACGAAGAAGCCGCGGCCGACCAGCGCCTGGCGGATGCCCAGGTCGCGCACATCGGCGGCCCGCTCGCTGAACTTGCCTACCTCGGCGCGCTGGCGGCCGAACAGCTTGACCAGCAGCGCTCCGCTGACATTCAGCGTCTCGCCCATCATCGCGTTCATGTCGCCGTTGGCCTTCATCTGGTCGCGGGTCAGGACGCGCAGGATGCGGCCCATGCGCCGGGCCGGCAGGATGAACAGCGGCAGCACCACCGAGGCCAGCAGGGTCAGGCGCCACTCCAGGCCCAGCATGATCGCCAGGGTGATCGCCAGCGTGACGACGTTGGTGATCAGCGTGATCAGCGTGCCGGTGATCGCCCGCTGCGAGCCGACCACATCGTTGTTGAGCCGCGAGACCAGCTCGCCGGACTTGGTGTTGGTGAAAAAGCGCAGGCTCATGCGCTGCATGTGCTCGTAGAGCGCGCGCCGCAAGTCAAAGATAATCCCTTCGCCGACCCGCGCCGAGTGGCGCCGCTGCCAGACATCGACCAGCCCGCTCAGCAGCGGGATCGCCACCAGCGCCAGCGCCAGCAGATTGAGCCGGCCCAGGTTGCGCTGCGGCACCGCCACGTCGATCAGATCGCGGACGATCAGCGGCGTGGCGGCGTCGATCAGGGTGTTGAGCAGAATCCCGCCCAGGACAATAGTGATCGCCGTGCGATACGGCCTGGCGTAGCCCCAGACCCGGCGCATCAGCCCCGCGCTGAAGGTGACCGGCGTCTCCTCCTCAGCGCGCACGAAACTCCACCAGCCGCCCCCGCCATGAGCCATAGCGCCACCTCATTTGTCGCAGAATCAACACTTCTCAGTGTACCACCGCGCATGAATCGCGCCATCGGAAGAACGGCTAGGCCGGCGCTGGCCGTTGGGACAGGGCGGCAGGGCGCAGCCAGCCGTCAGGCGGGCGCCAGGAAGCGCGCGGCGCCAGGTGATAAAATGGCGGCGGTTCTTTAGCTTGAGGAGTGCTTCCATGCGCGTGCTTGTCACGGGCGGCGCCGGCTACATCGGCAGCGTCACCACCGAGAAATTGCTTGAGGCCGGCCACGAGGTGGTCGTCTTTGATAATCTGTACCAGGGCCACCGGGCGGCGGTGCATCCCGAGGCCCGGATGGTCGAGGGCGATCTGGGCGACGAGCAGGCGGTCGAGCGGCTGTTCGCCGAGCATGGCCCGTTCGACGGGATCATGAACTTCGCCTCCCACACGCTGGTCGGCGAATCGATGCAGCGGCCGGATCTGTATCTGCGCGACAGCCTGGCGATGGGCGTCAACCTGCTGGCGGCGGCGGCGCGCCACGGCACCAAGCATTTCATCCTCTCCTCGACCGCCAATCTGTTCGACGATCCCGAACGCATGCCGATCGACGAGAACGAGCGGATCGTGCCGGGCTCGCCCTACGGCGAGTCAAAATTCTTCATGGAGCGGGCGCTGCATTGGTATGAGCGGATTTTCGGCATCCGCTACGGCGCGCTGCGCTACTTCAACGCCTGCGGCTGCACCGAGCGCGTCGGCGAGCACCACGACCCGGAGACCCACCTGATCCCCCTCGTGTTGCAGGTGGCGCTGGGCCAGCGCGAGTCAATCGCCATCTTCGGCGAGGATTATCCGACCCGCGACGGGACCTGCGTGCGGGACTACGTCCATGTCGAGGACCTGGCGGCGGCCCACATCCTGACGCTGGAGGCGCTGATGGCGGGCGGGGCGAGCCGGCGCTACAACCTGGGCAACGGCGACGGCTTCACGGTCAAGGAAGTGATCGAGGCGGCGCGCAAGATCACCGGCCATCCCATCCCTGCCATCCCCGCCCCGCGCCGCGCGGGCGACCCCGCGACCCTCATCGCCAGCTCCGAGACCATCCGCCGCGAGCTGGGCTGGCAGCCGCGCTACACGACGATCGAGAGCATCATCGAGACCGCCTGGCGCTGGCACCAGCGCCATCCCCGCGGCTACGAGGAGGTGTGATGAGCGAACGGGCTTTCCAGGATCTGATCGAGGGCAACCACTGCTGGGGCTGCGGCCGGGACAATCCGCAGGGGCTGCGGATCAAAAGCTACTGGGACGGCGACGAGACAGTCTGCCTGTGGACGCCCCAGCCCTGGCACTGCGCGTCGCCGGAGCATGTGGTCAACGGCGGCGTCCTCGGCGCGCTGATCGACTGCCACGCGATCCTGAGCGCCATGGCCCAGGCCACCAGATCCGCCGGCGGCGAGCTTGGCGACGGCCGGCCGCCGATCTGGTATGTCACCGGCAAGCTGGAGGTGAGCTACCTGCGCCCGACGCCGCTCGGCCCGCCGCTGATCATCCGCGCCAGCCTGGAGCCGCTGAGCGAGCGCAAAACGCTGGTCCGCTGCGAATTGTCGGCGAACGGCGAGGCTTGCGCCAGCGGACTGGTGACGGCGGTGCGGGTTCCCGCCGAGTGGATGCAGGCCCAAGCCTAAGCGCTCCGGCGAATCGAGCAAAGCGCGGCGCCGAACAATTGCAGGTTCGGCGCCGCGCTTTGTGCAAACCTGCCGGCAGCCGCTAAACGACAATTGCCGCAGCGTATTCGGCTCGGCGGCGAAAGCCTAGGGCTTGGGGGTTTTGGTCGGCTTGGGCGTATTTTCCGGCTTGGGCGTATGCGTCGGCCGGGGCGTGTTGTCCGGCTTCGGCGTTTTGGTGGGCCGGGGCGGCTCATCAGGCGGCCCCGGCGTCCTGGTTTGACCGGGCGGCTCGTCAGGCGGCCCCGGCGTCCTGGTTTGACCGGGCGGCTCCGGCCGCGGCGTTTTGGTCGGCGTCGGCGGCTCGGACGTCGCGGTT
>DASWWB010001326.1:0-2429 GCA_036406115.1 Herpetosiphonaceae bacterium | reverse complement strand
CGCGGCGAGTCGCCGCTGGAGGGCTTGAAGCGCGAAATCTACGAGGAGTCGAAGCTGGAGATCGTTCCCGAGCGGCTGCTGCTGATCGGCACCTCGCGCGACCGGCCCAAGATGGAGTTCATCGTCTCGGCGCGGGTCGTCGGCGGCAGCTTCACGCCCTCGCCCGAGGTCAGCGAGCATGGCTGGTTCGCCGCCGACGCGCTGCCGCCGCTGGCCATGTTCCATCGCCTGATCCTCGCCCGCCTGGAGACGCACGACGGCGCCCTGGGCTGGTACGACGCCCCCTGGACGCCGTAACGAAACTGTTATCTGGCCGTCATCCTCGGTCATTGTGGCGCCCCTGCCGCCTGCCTACAATCAGGGCAGATCGACCACCCCACCCAGAGGATGAGCTATGACCCACGTCATCAAAATTAGCGGCCACGAAGTCGAGCAGCCGCGCGCCCTCCACGCCCTGATCACCCTTCTCATCGACCATCCCGGCCAGATCGTGCTGGTCCACGGCGGCGGCAGCATCCTGCCGCGGGCGCTGGCCCGCGTCGGCATCGACAGCGCGGCGGTGGCTGAGACCGCCGCCATGGCCTTGCGCGGCGGCATCAACAGCCAGCTGGTGGCGGCGCTCGTCGAGCGGCACATCCAGGCCATCGGCTTGAGCGGGGTCGATCTGGAGCTGATGTATTTGCAGCGCGGGGACACCGTGCCGGTGGTGCGCTTCGAGGTCTTGAAGTATTTGTTGGATCAGGCCTGGGTGCCGGTGCTGGCTCCGATCGCCCTCGACATGGCCACCGGCCGCGGTCAGGTGCTCAACGCCGACGCCACCGCCCAGATCGTCGCCAGCGCGCTCGGCGCCGACGAGCTGACCTTCATCGTCAACACGCCGGGCGTGCTGTCGGGCGGCAAGCGCGTCACCGGGATCTCGGCGCGCCAGCACGAGCTGTACATCAAGCAGGGCGTGATCGGCGCCGACTACGCCTCGGTGGTGCGGGCGGCGGCCGGCGCCGCGCCCTCGGTCGGCAGGGTGCGGATCACCGATCTGGGCGGATTGCAGGCGGGCGGGGGGACGATGGTGGTGGTCTAGGCCGCCACCGCGCTCCCCGCCTCGTCGTCTCCCTCGCGATTCATCCAGCGGAAGAACGACACCGTCAGCGCCACCAGGAAAATCGTCCCCCCCGGCACCCACATGATCAAGGCCCCGATTTGCTGATCCTGCAAGGCCGAGATGCCCCAGATCCGCGGCGCCAGCTCGTAGGTCGGATAGAGCGGCGCGTCGGCGAAGGTTATCAGCGCCCCCAGGATAGTCGGCATAATCGAGTTGATGAAATAGTAGATGATCTGCACGCCGTAGGAGGCGCGCAGCTCGGGCAGCGGGCTCATCTGCGGCAGCCAGAGCAGCAGCGCCGTGCCGAGCATCATCTGGTGCTCGAAGATATGGACCAGCGAGTTGCGCAGCGCCAAATCGTAGAACTGGGGGAAGTGCCAGCCGTTGAAGGCGAGGTTGAAGGCGAGGAAGGCGATCAGCGGATGGGCCAGCCAGCGCAGGATGCGGTAGACGAAGGGCACGTCGACCAGCGGCCGCAGCAGCCACTCCGGCGTGCCGGCCAGCAGCAGCGGCGCGCTGAGCATCGTCAGCAACAGGTGCTGGATCATATGCATGGTGAACAGGTAGCGGTCCGCCAGGTCGCCGATCGGCGACATAATCGCCAGGCCGAGCACCAGCAGGCCGCTGAGGAACGCGACGGCCTTCCCAACCGGGAAGGCCGCGGGTCCGCCGAGCCGCCGCCGGCCGGGGCCGACCGCCCACAGGTACGCGCCTGCGAGGATCAGCAGCCCGGTCAGCAGCGGCCAGTCAAGAGTCCATTCGCCGCCCATCGCTCACCAGAACTTGGGCTGGAAGAGGGCGAAGAACGCGAACATCATCCCAGTCACGATAATGAGCGGAAAGATAAACAGCGCGCCGAACATGCGCCGGTCGCCCTTGAGGTGCATGTAGTACATCACCACGAAGGTGCCCTTGACCGCCATCAGCGTCAGCAGCAGCAGCACCTCGGGCACCTTGGGGATGCCCATCCCCGGGCTGACCAGCGGGATCGCGATCTCGACCCCCGTCACCACCAGCAGGAAGAAGAAGATGGCGATGTATTGCTTGGCGTGGCTGTGGTGGACCACCTCCGCGCCGTCGTGCGTGTCGTCGTGATGCGCATCGTGTGCCATCGGATGCTCCCTTCTCAGATCAGATAGATCACGGTGAAGATCAGGACCCAGACCAAGTCGACGAAGTGCCAGTACAGGCCGCCCAGCTCCAGCGCCATGTAGTTCTTGGCGTTGTAGCGCCCGCTCAGCGACGAGATCAGCAGCGAGATCAGCCAGACGACGCCGACGAAGACGTGGGTGCCGTGGAAGCCGGTCAGGATGAAGAAGGTTGAGCCGAA
>DASWWB010001325.1:0-13619 GCA_036406115.1 Herpetosiphonaceae bacterium | reverse complement strand
CTGGCCGGCACTGTTGCCGGCCGGCCGCCGCTGTGTGCGAGGGATTTCGATGAGCCAGCAAATTGACGACGAAGCCGCCAGCTACCGCGTGCCGGCGGCGCCGGTCCACGACCCCTACGCGGCCCTGCGGCTGCGCGATTTCCGGTTTTTCGTGGCCGGGGTGTTCCTGGCGGTGCTGGGCGAGCAGATGCTCAGCGTGGCGGTCGGCTGGGAGCTGTACCGCCGGACCCAGTCGGCGCTGGCGCTGGGCATGGTCGGATTGGTCCAGGTGCTGCCGGTGGTGCTGCTGGCGCTGGTGACCGGCCAAGTCGCCGACCGCTTCGACCGCAAGCGGATTTCCATCGCGACGATGGGCGCCGTGTCGCTGTGCGCGTTCGGTCTGATGGGCTTGTCGGCGGCGCGGGGCCCGCTGCCGCTGATCTACGGCTGTCTGCTTGGCATCGGCGTGGCGCGGGCGTTCCAGAGCCCGGCGCTCTCGGCGCTGGTGACGCAGGTGGTGCCGCCCGAGCATTTCGGCAACGCGGCGACCTGGGAGAGCAGCATCTGGCAGGTGGCGGCGATCGCCGGCCCGGCGCTGGGCGGCCTGGTGATCGGCCTGCGCGCCAGCGCCACCCTGGCCTACGGCCTGACCGGCGGGCTGCTGCTGTTGGTCGCGGCGCTGTTCCTGATGCTGCGGCCGCGGCCGGTCGAGCGCGAGACTGCGTCGCCGGACCTCGGCTCGCTGTTGGCGGGATTGCGCTTTGTCTGGAGCAGCAAGCTTATCCTGGCGGCGATCACGCTGGATATGTTCGCGGTGCTGCTGGGCGGCGCCACCGCGCTGTTGCCGATCTTCGCCGAGGATGTGCTGAAGGTCGGACCCGGCGGGCTGGGCTGGCTGCGGGCGGCGCCTTCGATCGGCGCGGTGCTGGCGGCGCTGTCGCTGGCCCATCTGCCGCCCTTCAAGCGCGCCGGGCGCACGCTGCTCGTGGTGGTCGCCGGCTTCGGCCTGGTGACGGTAGTGTTCGGCCTCTCGCGCTCGTTCGGACTGTCGCTGGCCATGCTCGGCCTGCTCGGCGCGCTCGACAACATCAGCGTTGTCATCCGCAGCACGCTGCTGCTGACCCGCACTCCTGACGCGCTGCGCGGCCGGGTCAACGCCGTCCACTATGTGTTCATCGGCATCTCCAACGAGCTGGGTGCCTTCGAGTCCGGCGTGGCGGCGGCGCTGCTGGGCGCGGTCGGCGCGGTGGTCGCCGGCGGCGCCGGGACCGTGCTGGTGGTGCTGTGGGTCGCCTGGAAGTGGCCGGAGGTGCGGCGGCTGGGCCGGCTGGAGCCCGACAGCCCGCTGCCGGCGCCCGAGGAGGAGCAGGAGCGGCTGCTGATCTGAGCGGGCGCTGCCGGGCCGAATTTGACGCCAAAGGCCCCAAATGCTATACTACGGAGCCGCCACCAATGCTGCGGCCTGTGAAAATGCGCTCTTTTGAGCGGGCCAGAAGACCCCCAGCGCGGCTGCTGCGGCGCCCGGGTCTTCGGTTTTTATTGTAGACACCCTGTGTATGGTGTTGTGACGGCAATCCCAGGGGCCCTGGCCCCGCAACGCTCACGGTGCAAGTAGACGTGAGAACCCGTCGCCTAGTCCGTTCCAATTTGGAGGAATGAATGCCCACGATCAACCAATTGATCCGGAAGCCGCGCAAGCCGGTCGCCAAAAAGACCAAAGCGCCCGCCCTGCGGTTCATCTACAACTCGCTCAAGGGCCGCCTGACCCGCGGCCGGGGCGCCCCGCAGAAGCGCGGCGTCTGCACCCAGGTCAAGACCATGACCCCCAAGAAACCGAACTCGGCGCTGCGCAAAGTGGCCCGCGTCCGCCTCTCCAACAACATGGAAGTCACGGCCTACATCCCCGGCGAGAGCCACAACCTGCAGGAGCACTCGGTGGTGCTGATCCGCGGCGGTCGCGTCAAGGACCTCCCCGGCGTGCGCTACCACATTGTCCGCGGCACGCTTGACGCCCAGGGCGTCAACAACCGCAAGCAGGGTCGCTCGAAGTACGGCACGAAGAAGGGCCAGCAGGCTCCTGTGAAGAAGAAGTAAGGTAGGAAGCAATGCCACGACGACGTAAAGTCTCCAAGCGCCCCGTCGCCGCCGATCCGATGCACGGCAGCGTCCAGGTGCAGATGCTGGTCAACAAGGTGATGATGCACGGCAAAAAGAGCATCGCCGAGAAGATTGTCTACCAGGCCCTCTCGATTTCCAGCGAGCGCCTGAGCCGCGAGCCGCTTGAGATTTTCGAGCAGGCCCTGCGCAACTCCAGCCCGACGATCGAGGTCAAGCCCAAGCGCGTCGGCGGCTCGACCTACCAGGTGCCGGTCGAGGTCAAAGCCGATCGCCGCATCGCCCTCGCCATCCGCTGGCTGCTCACCGCCGCCCGCTCGCGCTCCGGCAAGCCGATGGCCGAGCGCCTGGCGACCGAGCTGATCGACGCCTACAACAACACCGGCGCCACGGTCAAGCGCCGCGAGGAAGTGCACCGCATGGCGGAGGCCAACCGCGCCTTCTCCCACTACTCGCGCTTCTAAGCGGGTCCCGCTCAGGGTGACGAGTCCCAACGAAGCTGAGCGGCTAGACGAAATGTTTAGCCGCTTTTCGTGGGTCGCGGCTGGCCTGAGTGGCGCGGGAATGTATGGTAAAATAAGGTCGTTGATGCAGTGAATAATCGCACAAAGCGCTTCTGCGATCCGCGACCCGGCCCTTGCAACGAATCACCTAAACTGATGGAGATTTAAATGCCCCGCTCGACACCACTTGAGAAACTACGCAATATCGGCATTATCGCCCATATTGACGCCGGCAAAACCACTACCACTGAGCGCGTGCTCTACTACACCGGCCGCACGCATAAGATCGGCGAAGTCCACGAAGGCGCCGCCACGATGGACTGGATGGAGCAGGAGCGCGAGCGCGGCATTACGATCACCGCCGCCGCCACCACCGCCGAGTGGAAAGATCACCAGATCAACATCATCGACACGCCCGGCCACGTGGACTTCACCGCCGAGGTCGAGCGGTCGATGCGCGTGCTCGACGGCGGCGTGGTGGTCTTCGACGCTGTCTCCGGCGTGGAGCCCCAGTCCGAGACGGTGTGGCGCCAGGCCGACAAGTACCGCGTGCCTCGCATCTGCTTTGTCAACAAGATGGACCGCATGGGCGCCAACTTCGAGCGCACGGTCCAGATGATTATCGATCGCCTCGGCGCCAAGCCGGTGCCGATCCAGCTGCCGATCGGCGCCGAGGATAATTTCCAGGGGATCATCGACGTGTTGGAGAACAAGGCGGTCTTCTATCTCGACGACCTGGGCAAGAACCAGGAAGAGCGCGAGATTCCCGCCAACATGGCCGAGCAGGCCGCCCAGGCCCGCGAGTATCTGATCGAGTCGGTCGCCGAGACCGACGACGAGCTGATGATGCTCTACCTGGAGGGCCAGGAGCTGGAGCTGCCCGAGCTGAAGCGCGCCCTGCGCGCCGCCACCATCGCCAACAAGCTGGTGCCGGTCCTCTGCGGCTCCGCGCTCAAGAACAAGGGCGTCCAGCGCATGCTCGACGCGGTCATCGAGTACCTGCCGGCTCCGGTCGACATCCCGGCGGTCCGCGCCGTCCGCCCCGGCACCGACATGGATGACGAGGAGGCCGATCTGGTCGATCGCCCGCACACCGAGAACGCGCCGTTCGCCGCCCTGGTCTTCAAGATCATGGCCGATCCGTTCGTCGGCAAGCTGGCCTACTTCCGCGTCTACTCGGGCAAGCTGGAGTCCGGCTCCTATGTGCTGAACTCCACCAAGCGCAACAAAGAGCGCGTCGGCCGCCTGCTCCAGATGCACGCCAACCACCGCCAGGAGATCAAAGAGGTCTACGCCGGCGATATCGCCGCGATGGTCGGCCCCAAGCAGACCTTCACCGGCGACACGATCTGCGACCTCGACGATCCGGTCGTGCTTGAGAGCATCAAGTTCCCCGAGCCGGTGATCTCGGTCGCGATCGAGCCCAAAACCAAGGCCGACCAGGACAAGATGGGCCTGGCCCTGTCCCGCCTGGCCGAGGAGGACCCGACCTTCCGCCTCAACACCGACCCGGAAACCGGCCAGACGATTATCCGCGGCATGGGCGAGCTTCACCTCGAAGTCATCGTGGACCGCATGATGCGCGAGTTCAAGGTCGAGGCCAATGTCGGCAAGCCGCAGGTGGCCTACCGCGAGAGCATCACCAAGCTGGCCGAGGTCGACAGCAAGTTCGTCCGCCAGTCCGGCGGCAAGGGCCAGTACGGCCACGTCAAGATGCGCTTCGAGCCGACCGAAGAGGGCGTGGGCTTTGAGTTCGTCAACGCGGTCGTCGGCGGCACTGTGCCCCGCGAGTACGTCCCGGCGGTCGAGGCCGGCGTCAAAGAGGCGATGGAGACTGGCGTGATCGCCGGCTACCCGGTCGTCGACGTCAAGGCCACGCTGTACGATGGCTCGTTCCACGAGGTTGACTCGTCGGAAATGGCGTTCAAGATCGCCGCGTCGATGGCGCTCAAGGACGGCGTGCGCAAGGCCGGCCCCCAGATCATGGAGCCGATCTTCAAGATCGAGGTCACGGTGCCCGATGACTACATGGGCACGATCATCGGCGACGTGACCAGCCGCCGCGGCCGGATCGAGGGCATGGAAGCCCGCGGCAACGCCCAGATTGTCCGCGGCTACGTGCCGCTGGCCAATATGTTCGGCTACGCCACCGATCTGCGCTCGGCGACCCAGGGCCGCGGCACGTATTCGATGGAGTTCCATCACTACGAGGCCGTCCCGCGCAACGTCCAGGAAGAGATCATCGAGAAGGCCCGCGGCTAACTCGAATCCCAACTTGTTCCGACGCCCCCTTTTCCTCACGGAGAAGGGGGCGTCGCGCTAGGAGGACGCATGGAGTACACCCCGCAGGAGCTGATGGTCTCCGCCGCCGCCCGCGAAATCGGCGACGGCGAGGTCGTGTTCGTCGGCATGCGCCTGCCGCTGATCGCTTTCGCCCTGGCCAAGGCCACCCACGCCCCCAACGCGATCGGCTTCTTCGAGTGCGGCATCGTGCGCGACGCGCCGTCGCCCGAGCTGCTCTACACGATGGGCGATCCGCCCAATATCCGCGATGCGCTCCAATGCACCGCCATGGCTGATCTGATGGCCCTGCTCCAGCGCGGCGAGGTCCAGACCGGCTTTATCGGCGGCGCGGAGATCGATCGCTACGGCAACCTCAACACCTCGTACATCGGCGACTGGCGCGCGCCCCAGACCAAGCTGCCCGGCTCCGGCGGCGGCGCCGACATCGCCTCTCTCTCCCGCCGCCTGGTGGTGATCATGGCCCACGAGCGGCGCCGCTTCGTCGAGCGCGTCTCGTATGTCACGTCGCCCGGCTACGGCGAGGGCGGCGACTGGCGCGAGCGGGTCGGCCTCCCGCGCGGCGGCCCCGGCGCCGTGATCACGACCCTCGGCGTGCTGCGCTTCCACCCCGCGACCCGCGAAGCCTATCTGGCCTCCCATCACCCGTTCGCCTCGGCCGACGAGGTGCGCGCGGCCACCGGCTGGCCGCTGCGCGTCGCCCCCGACCTGGCGGTGACGCCGGCGCCCAGCGCCGAGGAGCTGGCGATCATCCGCCGCTACGACCCGCAGGGCTTCTGGACGCGCTAGCCGCCGGGGAGCGGCCTTGGCGGGAACCCGGGCGCGGCGGCGGCGTCTCCTTGGCAGATTGTCTTGCGAGGAAGCCAGATGCTGATCATCGCCGCCGCGCTGCTGCTCGTGTCGCTGCTCCTATCCCTGGCCGCGCTGGCTCAGCTGCCGGCGCGCTGGCCTCCTGCGGCGTTGCGGGACGCGCTGCATGCTCGTCTGGCGGCGCTCTGCGAGACTGAAGCCAAGCGCTACCGGGCGTTGCTGCTGGCGGCGGCCTTGGTCGCGGCGCCGCTTGCGCCGATCGGCCTGAGGGCCGCCCTCAGCCAGCCGCTGAACGCCATCGCCGAGCGGTCCCTGCGCGAAGAGCATCCCTGGCTCGCCCGATATCCCGACGGGAGCCTCAGCCTGAGCTGGAATGGGCGGATGGCGCGCTTCATAGCCAAGCCCAAGCCGGTCGACTGCGGGATAAGCGAGGGCGTCAATATGCTGATGCGGCGCAGCAGCGGCCGCTGGCTGCTGGTAGCCAGGACCCCGGACAGCTTGATCGCAGATTGCTGGTAGGGCGTTGCGGCGATGGAATCGGCAAAACGAAGCGGCTCCCGGGAAGTCCCGGGAGCCGCTTCATTGGGGTGGCTGGCGCCTACTTGGTCTCGGGGAGGAAGTACCAGACGCCGCCCTCTTTCTGGAGCTTGGGGTTGCTGCCGCCGACGAAATCGCCCTTGGACAGGTCCTCTTCGTTGGTCTCGCCGCCGAGGGTCATCTTCATCTTGCCGCCGGTGATCTTCACCTCGGCGTTGGTGTCGGTCTCCGAGACCTTCTCGGTGGTGATGCCCTCGATGGAGAATTTGCCGCCGGCGCCGATCATCGGGCCGATCTGGGAGAGCGAGGTCTTCATCTCTTCCTTCTGCTTGGCCTGGTCGGCGGGCAGGAAGTACTTGGACAGCGTGTCAGCGTACTTCTCCTGGGTCTCTGCTTCGCCGATCTTCGGGTCGTTGAGCGCGGCGTTGAAATCAGTGAAGAAGCTCTTGACTCGGTCCTCGGGGCTTGCCGAAGCGGCGGTTCCGCCGCAGGCAGCCAGCAGCATCAGCATCATGGCCGCCATCAGGGCGAACGAGCCCAACCGCCGCAGTTTGATGAACATTCGGTTTCCTCCGTATAAATCGCTCAGCCAAGCGGCTGAATATGCCAGAGTATACCACGCGGGGTGTGTCAACGGCTGTCATTCGCGGGTAGGGCCTGGCGTAGTTCGTCGGTCAGCTGGGCGGCCAGCTCCGGCCGGCCATGGAGCTGGGCGGGCGTGTTGTGGAACAGCGCGATCCGCCAGCCACCGTCGCCGCGGACCGCCACCAGGCTCTGGATGGCGTTGGCCGCCGGGTTGAGATCGGCCTGGCCGGGCGGCACCATGCCGCAGACGCCCCGCAGCAGGGCGCCGCCCGGCGCTAGCTGCCGGATCTCGCGCACCAGCCAGACATACGCGGCGGTCTGGTGGTCGGCGAAAATCGCCGCGATGGTTGACGCGATCTCGGCGCGGCCGTTCATCTGGCTGCCGTCGAAGCCGACGACGCTCGCATCCTCGGCAAAGCCGCCGGCGAAGGCTGCGGCGTCGCGCCGGTTCCATGCCGCCAGCAGCTCGCGGTACAGCCCCTCGATCTCGGCCTCGTCGGCGCCTCCTAGCGGCGCGCCCGGTTGGTCTGTCATCGCCTGGCTCCTTTCCTGAAGCGATCATATGTGCTGAGTATAGCAGCGGCGCCGGGGTCGCGCGGCGGCGAATCTGCCACTTGACAAAGACTTAAAATCTATTAAGATGTCGGTATCGGTTCCGGAAACGGTACCGGGCACTTTTCCCAAGCGATGGCGGCGTTCAGTTCAAGGAGGAAGGAACGTATGGCGAAGCTCTCACGATCGGGATTGATGCGGCTGGCGGTGCTGCTGGCCATCGGCATGCTGCTCGCGCCGCTGCTGTACGCGCCGGGGCGGGCGTTCGCGGCGGCGCCGGTCGGCCAGACAATCTGGCTCCAGGCGGTCTCCAGCAACAAATATGTGGCGGCTGACAGCAACCGGGGCGCGACGGCGCCGCTGGTGGCCGACCGCGACAGCGCCGGCGGCTGGGAGCAGTTCCAGGTCGTCGACGCCGGCGGCGGCTTCATCGCCCTGCGGGCCCTGGCCAACGGCAAGTATGTGTCCGCTGATCAGAACCTGGCCAACACGCCGCTGGTGGCGAACCGCGACTCGATCGCCGGCTGGGAGCAGTTCCAGTGGGTCGACAACGCGGCGGGCCAGGTCCAGCTGCGCTCGGTGGGCAACAACCGCTACGTGTCGGCGGACCTGAACCTGGGCGCCTGGGCGCCGCTGGTGGCCAACCGCACCGCGCCCTCGGGCTGGGAGACCTTCCGCTGGGGCGTGGTGGGGACGCAGCCCACGGTGACGCCGCCGCCGACCACGCCGCCCGGCACCACGCCGAACTTCGGCCCCAACGTGATCATCTTCGACCCCTCGATGTCGACCGCCTCCATCCAGAGCCAGATCAACAACGTCTACGCGATCCAGCGCGGCAACCACTTCGGCGACCAGCGCCACGCGCTCGTCTTCAAGCCGGGCAGCTACAGCGGCCTTGACATCCCGGTCGGCTTCTATACCCACGTCCTGGGCGTGGGCGCCTCGCCCGACAACGTGAGCATCAACGGCAACCTGCACTCGGACGCCTTCCTGGGCGGCGACAACGCGACCCAGAACTTCTGGCGCGGCGCCGAGGGCTTCGCGATCACGCCGTCGAGCGGGACGATGCAGTGGGCGGTCTCGCAGGCGGTGCCGTTCCGCCGCATGCATGTGCGCGGCGGCATGAAGCTCAACCAGAACAACGGCTGGTCGAGCGGCGGCTGGATGTCGGACGTGCTGGTCGACGGCAACGTGAACTCGGCGACCCAGCAGCAGTGGATCTCGCGCAACACCCAGTGGGGCAGCTGGAGCGGCTCGAACTGGAACATGGTCTTTGTCGGCGTGGTCAATCCGCCGGCGGGCTCGTGGCCCAATCCGCCCTACACCAAAGTCGCCCAGACGCCGATCGTGCGCGAGAAGCCGTTCCTGACCGTCGACGGCGCCGGCAACTGGGGCGTGCGCGTCCCGTCGCTGCGGACCAACAGCTCCGGCATCACCTGGGCCGGCGGCTCGACGCCTGGCACGACCATCCCGATCGACCAGTTCTACATCGCGCGGGCCGGCGTCGACAGCGCCGCCTCGATCAACGCCCAGCTGGCGGCGGGCAAGCATCTGCTGCTGACGCCGGGCGTCTACAATCTGAACGACACCATCCGCGTCGACCGCGCCAACACCGTCGTGCTGGGCCTGGGCTTCGCCACCCTGCGCGCCAACAGCGGCCTTTCGGCGATCAACGTCGCCGACGTGGACGGCGTGACAGTCGCCGGCTTGTTCATCGACGCCGGCACTACCAACTCGCCGGTGCTGATGGAAGTCGGGCCGAGCGGCAGCGGCGCCTCCCACGCCGCCAACCCGACCGTGCTGCACGACGTCTTCTTCCGCGTCGGCGGCGCCGCGCCGGGCAAGGCCTCGGTCAATCTGCGGATCAACAGCCACGACGTGATCGTCGACCACACCTGGATCTGGCGCGCCGACCATGGCTCGGGCGTGGGCTGGACCGACAATCCCTCGGCCAACGGCCTGGTGGTCAACGGCAACAACGTGACGATCTACGGCCTGTTCGTCGAGCACTACCAGCAGTACCAGGTGATCTGGAACGGCAACGGCGGCCGCGTCTACTTCTATCAATCCGAGATTCCCTACGACCCGCCGACCCAATCCGGCTGGACGAGCGGCGGCGGGACGAACGGCTGGGCGGCCTACAAGGTCGCGAACACCGTGACCAGCCACGAAGCCTGGGGCCTGGGGATCTACAGCGTCTTCACCAACCCGAATATCTGGCTGACGCGGGCGATCGAGGTGCCGAACACCGCCAACGTCCGCTTCCACAGCATGATCTCCGTCGCCATTGGCCCGAACGGCGGGATCAGCAATGTGATCAACAATACCGGCGGCTCGACCCAGCCCAACGTGAGCTTCACGCCGCGGGTGACCAACTTCCCCTAAGCAGGGAGCGCGTTTGGGACCAGCGCTCCGCACCGTTCAAGCGCCAGGCGCGTCCTCCGGCAACGGGGGGCGCGTCTGGTTTTTGGGGAGGTGCGCTCGCGTGTGCTCGCTGGCTATCAGCTATCGGCTGTCAGCTGTCGGGATGCGAGGCCTGACAATCACCCCCGACCCCTGATCCCCAGTTCTCGATCCCTGATAGCCGATAGCTGATACCCGATAGCCAGCGAGCAGCGCGAGCGCACCCCAGCCCTCGAATTTGCCGCCAGGGCGGCGGGGTGCTATGATGGGCGGGCGCTGCCCCGGACGCCGCTGTCCGTGGGAGCTTGTTGTTTCCCGGCACCAAAGGAATTGCTATGCTGAAAGAAAAAAAGCGTGATCCGCGGCCGAGCGCCAGGGATCAGGCCCCGACCAACGGCCACCATGGCGCGGCGCTCGAACGCAATCCCGGCTGCGAGCTCGATCTGGGCGTGGTCGAAGACGTGCGGGTCAACCGCAGCGCGATCGAGCGCCGGGCCGCCACCTTGCCCGGCCGGCGCACGGTCAAGCAGGAGTGGCAGGCGGCCTGGCTGCTGCGGGCGATCAGCTGCATGGATCTGACGACGCTGGCCGGCGACGACACCGACGGCACCGTGCGGCGGCTGTGCGCCAAGGCCCGCCAGCCGCTGCGGGCCGATCTGGTCGAGGCGCTGGGGATCGGCAAGCTCGGGCTGACGACCGGCGCGGTCTGCGTCTACCACACCTTTGTCGCCACGGCGGTCGAGGCGCTCAAGGGCACCGGCATCCCGGTGGCGGCGGTCTCGACCGGCTTTCCCGCCGGCCTGAGCCCGTTCGAGCAGCGCCTGCGCGAGATCGAGGCCTCGGTGGCGGACGGCGCCATGGAGATCGACATCGTGATTTCGCGCCACCACGTGCTGAACGGCGAGTGGCAGGCGCTCTACGACGAGGTCAAGGCCTTTCGCGCCGCCTGCGGCGAGGCCCATCTCAAAACCATCCTGGCGACCGGCGAGCTGGGAACGCTGGGCAATGTGGCCCGCGCCAGCCACGTCTGCATGATGGCCGGCGCCGATTTCATCAAAACCTCGACCGGCAAAGAGTCGGTCAACGCCACCCTGCCGGTCAGCCTGGTGATGCTGCGGACCATCCGCGAGTACCAGGAGCGGACCGGCTTCAAGGTCGGCTTCAAGCCGGCGGGCGGCATCCGCACCGCCAAGCAGTCGCTTGACTGGCTCATCCTGATGAAAGAGGAGCTGGGCGACGAGTGGCTGCGGCCGAATCTGTTCCGCTTCGGCGCCAGCACGCTGCTGGGCGACATCGAACGCCAGCTCGAACACTTCGTCACGGGATTTTATTCGGCGGCCTTCCGCCATCCCATGGGCTAGGAGATAATCGTGGACCTTGCGACCCTTTTCGAGACCATGGAGTACGGGCCGGCCCCCGAGAGCGCCAAGCCGGCCCAGGAATGGCTTGAGGCCCATCAGCGCCGCTTCGGCCTGTTCATCGACGGCGCCTGGACCGAGCCCGCCGAAGACCGGCTGTTCGAGAGCGTCAACCCGGCCAGCGGCACGCCGATCGCCCGCGTCACCCAGGCCAGCGAGGACGAGGTCAACGCCGCCGTCGCCGCCGCCCGCCGCGCCTTCGGCGAGTGGTCGAAGCTGCCCGGCCACGCCCGCGCCCGCTTCCTCTACGCCATCGCCCGCCAGATCCAGAAACACTCGCGCCGCCTGGCGGTGCTGGAGAGCCTTGACAACGGCAAGCCCATCCGCGAGACCCGCGACATCGACATCCCGCTGGTGGCCCGCCATTTCTACCACCACGCCGGCTGGGCCCAGCTCCAGGCCGACGAGCTGGCGGACCATGCGCCGCTGGGCGTGGTCGGCCAGGTCATCCCCTGGAATTTCCCGCTGCTGATGCTGGCCTGGAAGATCGCCCCGGCCCTGGCCGCCGGCAACACCGTGGTCCTCAAGCCCGCCGAGTGGACCTCGCTGACCGCGCTGGCCTTCGCCGAGATCTGCCAGGAGATCGGCCTACCGCCGGGCGTCGTCAACATCGTCACCGGCGACGGCAAGGTCGGCGAGCAGATCGTCACGCACCCCGACATCAACAAGATCGCCTTCACCGGTTCGACGGAGGTCGGCAAGATCATCCGCCAGGCGACCGCCGGCTCGGGCAAGGCCCTGTCGCTGGAGCTGGGCGGCAAGTCGCCCTTCATCGTGTTCGAGAACGCCGATCTTGACAGCGTGGTCGAGGGCGTGGTCGACGCGATCTGGTTCAACCAGGGCCAGGTCTGCTGCGCCGGCTCGCGGCTGCTGGTGCAGGAGGGCGTCGCCGAGCGGCTGATCGCCAAGCTGCGGGCCCGCATGGAGCGGCTGCGGGTCGGCAATCCGCTGGACAAGGCGATCGACATCGGCGCGATCGTGGCGCCGGCCCAGCTGGAGCGGATCACCAAGCTGGTGGAGCAGGGCGCCGCCGAGGGCGCGACGCTCTGGCAGCCGTCGTGGGCCTGTCCGACCGAGGGCTACTTCTACCCGCCGACGCTGCTGACCAACGTCGCGCCGGCCGCGACCGTCGGCCAGATCGAGATTTTCGGCCCGGTCCTGGTGACGATGACCTTCCGCACCCACGAGGAGGCGGTGGCGCTGGCCAACAACACCCGCTACGGCCTGGCCGCCAGCGTCTGGAGCGAGGATATCAACCTGGCCCTGGATATCGCCCGCCAGATCAAAGCCGGCGTGGTCTGGATCAACAGCACCAATCTCTTTGACGCTGCGGCCGGCTTCGGCGGCTACCGCGAGAGCGGCTACGGCCGCGAGGGCGGGCAGGAAGGGATGTTCGAGTATCTGAAGCCGGTTGAAAAGCCGTCGCCCGAGCCGGAGCCGGTCGAATCGGCGGCTAACGGCGACGGCGAGCAGCGCCCGGCGCCCGCCGGCTTCGGCCTGCCGGCGATCGACCGCACGCCCAAGCACTACATCGGCGGCAAGCAGGCCCGGCCCGACTCGGGCTACAGCCGGCCGGTCTACGGCGCGGGCGGGCGGCTGCTGGCCGAGGTCGGCGACGGCAACCGCAAAGACCTGCGCAACGCCGTCGAGGCCGCCCGCTCCGCCGGCAAATGGGCCGGGCAGACCGGCCACGGCCGCGCCCAGATCCTCTACTACATCGCCGAGAACCTGAGCATCCGCGGCGACGAGCTGGCCGGCCGCATCGCCGCCCAGACCGGCCGCGCCGCCGCCTCGGCCCGCCGCGAGGTGGAGGCCAGCATCGACCGGCTGTTCACCTACGCCGCCTGGGCCGATAAGTACGACGGCGCGGTCCACCAGACGCCGTTCCGCGCGGTCACGCTGGGCATGAACGAGCCGATCGGCGTGCTGGCGCTGGTCTGCCCCGACGAGTACCCGCTGCTGGGGGCGATCTCGCTGCTGGCCCCGGCGATCAGCATGGGCAACACCGCCGTGCTGGTGCCGTCCGAGCGCCACCCGCTGTCGGCGATCGACCTGTACCAGATCTTCGACACCAGCGATCTGCCGGGCGGCGTGGTCAACATCGTCACCGGCGAGCGCGACGCCCTGGCCAAAGTGCTGGCCGAGCACGCCGATGTCGACGGGATCTGGTATTTCGGCAGCGCCGAGGGCAGCGCCCAGGTCGAGCGCCTGTCGGTCAGCAATCTCAAGCGGACCTGGGTCAGCTACGGCAAGCGCCGCGACTGGCTGGACCGCCGCGCGGGCGAGGGCCGGCTGTTCCTGCGCCAGGCCACCCAGGTCAAGAATATCTGGGTGCCGTTCGGGGCGTAGGATGTAGCTATCAGCTATCAGTCCTCAGCTATCAGGTTGCAGGCGCGGGAATCAGTGGCGGCGCCCC
>DASWWB010001324.1:0-17007 GCA_036406115.1 Herpetosiphonaceae bacterium | reverse complement strand
CCCCAGCGCCCGCAAGCGCGAGCCTGGCCCCGGCGGCACCCGCCGCGTCGGCGCCCATCCCGGGCGTCAAAGTCGAGCCGGCGCCCTTCGTGCCGTACCGGCCGGCCGAGGTGGCGCAGAACAAGGATCTCAGCCCGCGGCAGCAGGCCTACCTGCAAGAGTTCACCGAGCGCTACAATCGCCGCACCCAGCGCTCCAAACAGCTGACCCAGCACTACCGGCCGGTGTTTTCCGACAGCCGCAACACGGCCGTCTTCCGGCTGGTCTGGAAAGAGCTGATCTATCCCATCATCGGCCACCGCTCGGCGGGCTCGAAGATCTGGGACGTGGACGGCAACGAGTACGTCGACGTGACCATGGGCTTCGGCGTCCACCTGTTCGGCCACTCGCCGCGCTTCATCATGGATGCGATGGCGGAGCAGATGAACATCGGCGTCCATCTCGGCCCCCAGTCCTACCTGGCGGGCGAGGTTTCCAAGCTGATCCGCGAGCTGACGGGCGCCGAGCGGGTCAATCTGTGCAACTCGGGCACGGAGGCGGTGATCGCCGCGATCCGCATCGCCCGCACCGTGCGACGCAAGACCAAGATTGTCTACTTCGCCGGCGCCTATCACGGCTGGTCCGACGTCACGATGGGCCGCCCGCTGACCATCGGCGGCAACCAGTCGACGGCGCCCATGGCCCCGGGCATCCCGCCGCTGGCGCTCGAAGACGCGATCATCCTCACCTACGACGATCCCGCGTCGCTGGAGATCATCCGCGCCCACGCCCACGAGCTGGCGGCGGTGCTGGTCGAGCCGGTCCAGAGCCGGCGGCCGGATCTCCAGCCGCGCGAGTTCCTCCATGCGCTGCGGGCGCTGACCGCCGAAACCGGCGTGCCGCTTATCTTTGACGAGATGGTGAACGGCTTCCGGATCGCCCCGGGCGGCGCCCAGGCCTTCTTTGGCATCCAGGCCGATATCGTGACCTATGGCAAGATCGTCGGCGGCGGCCTGCCGATCGGCGTGATCGCTGGCAAGCCGGAGTATATGGACGCCTTCGACGGCGGCATGTGGCAGTACGGCGACGGATCCTACCCAGAGGCCGAGAAAACGCTGTTTGCCGGCGCCTTCTTCAAGCATCCCCTCACCATGGCCGCCGCGCTGGCGACGCTCAACCACATCAAGATGCAGGGGCAGGCACTGTACGACAAGCTCAACCAGCGCACGACGGATCTCGCGACGCGCCTGAACGCCTACTTCCACGCGGAGGGCGTGCCGATCCATGTGGTCCATTTCAGCTCGGTCTTCCGCTTCTACATCCCGCGCGACGAGCGCTACCTCGATCTCTTCTTCTACCATCTGACGGAAAAAGGCATCTACAACTGGGAGGGCGGCAACTGCTTCCTCTCGACCGCCCACACCGACGAGGACATGGACCGGATCGTCCAGGCGGTCCAGGACAGCGTGGCCGACCTGCGGCGCGGCGGCTTCCTGCCGGAGGGCCCAGGCGGCGGCTCGGGCAACGGCCAGGCCAGCGCCAGCGGCAACGGCCATCCGGCGGCGGCCAAGGAGCCCTCGGTCCGGGGCGGTGGGCAGACTCTGCCCACCGCCCCCGCCAGCAACTGGCAGGAAAACCTCGAGCGTCCGTCCCGCGTGAGCCGGCAGGTGGCGCTGCACGGCCCGACGGGCATGCAGTTCAGCCTCTACCACTTCGGCTCCTACGCGCCGGAGTACAGCCCTGAGAAATACGAGCTGCTCGTCCAGGCCGCCCGCTACGCCGACGCCCACGGCTTCAGCGCGATCTGGATCCCCGAGCGCCACTTCCACGCCTTCGGCAGCATCTCGCCCAACCCGGTGGTGGCGGCGGCGGCGCTGGCGCGCGAGACGAGCCGCATCCACATCCGCGCCGGCAGCGTGGCGCTGCCGCTCCATCACCCGCTGCGGGTCGCCGAGGAGTGGTCGATCGTCGACAACCTGTCGCATGGCCGGGTCGGCATCTCCTTCGCCTCGGGCTGGCACCCCGATGATTTCGTCTTCGCGCCCGGCGCCTTCGACGACCGCCGCCAGATCATGCTTGACGGGATGGATGTCGTCCATCACCTCTGGCGCGGCGGCAGCCTCCAGGCGCGCGGCGGCGCACAGAGCCACCGCGCGCTCACGCTGTTCCCGCTGCCCAAGCAGCCGGATCTGCCCAGCTGGCTGACCTGCGCCCACCGCGACACCTTCGTGCGGGCCGGTGAGCTCGGCCTGGGCGTGCTCACCAATCTGCTTGACCAGAGCATCGAGGATTTGGCTGACAAGATCAGCGCCTACCGCGCCGCGCTGGCCAGCCACAGCCACGATCCGGTCGCCGGCCATGTCACCCTGCTCATCCACACCTACCTGGATGACGATGTCGAGACGGCGATCGAGACCGCCCGCGAGCCGTTCTACGGCTACTTGCGCTCGTCGCTGGGCCTGGTCCGCAACATGGCCAAGGGCCGCGGCCGGGAGGTCGATCTGGAGCGGCTCAGCGACGAGGATCTGCGCTACATCCTCGCCGACACCTATAACCGGATCGTCCGCGCCGGCACGCTGATCGGCACAATCGACTCCTCGCGGAGCCTGGTCGAGCGGCTGTGGGCCTGCGGCGTCGATGAAATCGGCTGTCTGATCGATTTCGGCGTCGAGCGCGACCAGGTGCTCGCCAGCCTGCCCAGGCTCGACGAGCTGCGCCGCATGTTCGAGGATCTCCAGCGGGCAGCGCGCCCGGCCTTCGCCGCCGCCCCCGCCGCGCCGCGCATGCTGCCGCTGACCGAGGCCCAGAAGGGGCTGTGGGTGCTCGCGCAGCTCGGCGACCGCGAGGCCCAGCTCTACAACGAGGCTCTGGCCATGCGCCTCACCGGCCCGCTGGACATCGAGGCCATGCGCCGCTCGCTGCACACCATCGTCGGGCGCCACGACTCGCTGCGCACGACGTTCACCGCCGAGGGCGACTACCAGCTGGTGGCGCCGGCCCTCACCCTCGACGTGCCGCTGATCGATCTGGCGGACCTTGGCGCGGGGGAGCGCGAGCAGGCCGTCGCCGCCCACATCGCCGCCGAGAACGCCGAGGTCTTCGATCTCGTGCGCGGCCCGCTGCTGCGGGTCAAGCTGCTGCGGCTCGGCGCCGAGGCGCATGTGCTGCTGATGACGATGCACCACATCATCACCGACGGCTGGTCGGCCGATATCGTGATGCGCGAGCTTGACGCGCTGTATCGCGGCGCCGTCGCGGGCCAGCCGCCCGAGCTGCCGACGCCGCTCCAGTTCAGCGACTATCTGGAATGGGTCCAGCGCCAGACCGAGGCTGGCGCCGAGCAGTTCTGGCTCGGCCAGTTCGCCGGCGACATTCCGGTGCTGGAGCTGCCGACCGACTTTCCCCGGCCGGCGATCCGGCGCTTCAGCGGCGCCCAGGTCACGGGGACAGTCGGCGCCGAGGTCGTGCGCGACCTCGCCCAGCTGGCCAGCCGCCACGGGGCCACCCTGTTCATGACGCTGCTCGCCGGCTTCAATCTGCTGATCCACCGGCTGTCCGGCCAGAACGACGTGGTGATTGGCGCGCCCGCCGCCGGCCAGCTGGCGATGGGCGGCAAGTACCTGACCGGCTACTGCCTCAATCTGCTGGCGCTGCGCAGCGCCATCGATCCCACGCAGTCCTTCAGCGCCTATCTCAGCCAGGTGCGGCGCACGCTGCTCAACGCCTACGAGTACCAGGGCTATCCGTTCGGCACCCTGGTCAAGCAGCTGCGCCTGGACCAGGATCTGAGCCGCTCGCCGCTGGTCAGCGTGGTGTTCAACATGGAGAAGGGCGGCGGCAGCAGCGACGGCGGCGCCACGCTCGGCGGCCTCACGGCCGAGCTGCTCTCCGGCTTCGGCGGCCTAGCGCGCTTCGACATCAATATCAACATGATCGAGTCGGCAGGCGGCCTGACGCTCCTGTGCGACTACAACACCGATCTGTTCGCGGCCGATACGATCAGCCGCTGGCTGGGCTACTTCGAGCAGCTGCTACGCCAGATCGCCGCCCGGCCCGAGCAGTCCCTGTTCACCTACGATCTGCTGCCGGACGCCGAATACCAGGAGCTGATGGTCGCCCGCAATGCCACCGCCGCCACCTACGACCGCGACGCCTGCTTCCACCACCGCTTCGAGGCCCAGGCCGACCGGACCCCGGACGCCGTCGCCGCGATCAACGGGGATCAGCAGCTCACCTACCGCGAGCTTGACCAGCGCGCCAACCAGCTGGCGCACTACTTGCGGCTCCAGGGCGTCGGGCGTGGCGATAAGGTCGGTGTCTGCTTCGAGCGCTCGCTGGAGATGCTGGTCGGCCTGCTCGGGATATTCAAAGCCGGCGGCGCCTTCGTCCCGCTCGATCCGACCTTCCCCGCCGACCGCATGGCCTACATTCTCGATGACGCCGGCGTGCAGCTGGTGCTGACCCAGGCGCCGCTGCGCGAGCGAATCCCCGAGCGCGAGCGGGCGCCGATCGCGCTGGACGCCGACTGGCCGATGATCGCCCACGCGCCGCTGGAACGGCCGTCCGTCCCGGTGACCGCCCAGCACCTCTGCTACCTGATCTACACCTCCGGCTCGACCGGCCGGCCCAAGGGCGTCCTCATCCCGCACCAGGGCCTGATGAACTACCTCCTCTGGTGCGTCGACGCGTACGGCGCCGCCAAGGGCCGGGGTGCGCCGGTGCACGCCTCGATCGCCGCCGACGCCATCTTCCCCAGCCTGTTCGCCCCGCTGCTGGCCGGCACCACCGTCGTCTTCTTCCCCGGCGAGGCCGCGCTGGATCGGCTAGCCGCTGCAGTGCAGCGCGAGGGACCGTGGAGTCTGATCAAAATCACCCCCTCCCAGCTGGAAGTGATGACCCAATCGCTGCCCGAGACTGACGCCAGCGGCTGGGTCCACACGCTGGTGATCGGCGCGGAGGAGGTGCGGGGCGACGTGCTGCGCTACTGGCAGCGCAACGCGCCCGCGACGGTGCTGCTCAACGAGTATGGCCCGACCGAGACCGTCGTCGGCTGCTCGATCTACCAGGTTCCCGTCGGCAAGGTGATCGAGGGCACGGTGCCGATCGGCCTGCCGATCGCCAATCTGACCTTCTACGTCCTTGATCGCGCCATGCAGCCGGTCCCGGTCGGCGTGCCGGGCGAGCTCTACATCGGTGGCGATGGCGTGGCCTGGGGCTATCACAACCGCCAGGCCCTCTCCGCCGAGAAGTTCGTCCCCGATCCCTTCAGCGGCCAGCCAGGTACCCGCCTCTACCGCACCGGCGATCTCGTGCGCTGGATCAGCGACCGCGCCGGCAACGTCGAATTCCTGGGGCGGATCGACGACCAAGTCAAGATCCGCGGCTACCGGGTCGAGCCCGGCGAGGTCGCGGGCATGCTCACGACGCACCCCGGCATCCGCGAGGCGGTGGTGCTGGCACGCAGCGACACGCCGGGCGTCAAGCGCTTGGTGGCCTATCTGGTGGCTCAGGGCGAGGAGCCGGGCCTGGCCGAGCTGCGGCAGTTCCTGCACGCCCGCCTGCCCGAGTACATGGTGCCGTCGGCCTTCGTCTTCCTGCCGGCCATCCCGCTCGCGCCGCATGGCAAGATCAACCGCAGCGCGCTGCCGGCGCCCGAGCAGGCCCGCGTCGCGCCGGAGACCGGCTTCGTCGCCCCGGCGACGCCTGCCGAGCTACAGATGGCCGGGCTGTGGTCGGCGGTCCTGGGCGTCGAGCAGATCGGCATCCACGACAACTTCTTCGAGATCGGCGGCGACTCGCTGCTGGCGGTGCGCCTGAACGCCCGGGTCCGCGACGCTTTCCAGGTCAACCTGGCCCCGCGCGCGATCTTCGAGCGGCCGACCATCGATAGCCTGCTGCTGGCGGTCACCGAGGAGCTGGGCGCCGACGACGAGGCGTTGCTGGCGCAGCTGCTGGACGAGCTTGAAGATCTGCCCGACGAGCTGCCGATCGACGCCAACCAGGAGCAGCAATGAGCGATCTTTCCAAACGCATCGCCGGCCTGTCGCCTGAGAAGCGCGCCGTGCTCATGCAGCAGCTGGCGGCGAAGCGCGGCCAGGTGGAGGGGCTGCGCATCCCGGTCCAGCCCCGGGAGTCCAACCGCTTCCCGCTGTCGTTCGCGCAGCAGCGGCTCTGGTTCCTGGAGCAACTCACGCCCGGCCAGGCGGGCTTCAATGTCACCACGGCGATCCGGCTGCGCGGCCCGCTGGACCTGGCCGCGCTCCGGTTCGCGCTCGACAGCGTCGTCGCGCGCCACGAGATCCTGCGCACGACCTTCGTCAGCGAGGACGGCCTGCCGTCCCAGGCGATCGCCCCCGCCGCGCCGGTGCCGCTGCCGCTGGAGGATCTGAGTGGCAGTCCCGACCGCGACGAGCGCGCCGGGCGGCTGGCCCGCCAGGAGGCAGCCCAGCCGGTCGACCTTATCCATGGCCCAGTGGTGCGCGCGCGGCTGCTCCGGCTGGCGGAGACGGAGCACACGCTCCTGGTCACGCTCCATCACATTGTCTGCGACCAGTGGTCGCTGGATTTGCTGCTCGGCGAGCTGCAGGCGCTGTATGCCGCCAAGGCGGGCGGCGCCGTCCCCACGCTGCCACCGCTGGAAGTGCAGTACGCCGACTACGCCGTCTGGCAGCGCGAGTGGCTCAAGGCCGACACCCGCGAGCAGCTGCTCGCGTTCTGGCGGCGCCAGCTCGCCGGGGCGCCGCCGCTCCTCGAGCTGCCGACCGACGCGCCGCGGCCGCCCCAGCCCACCTACGAGGGCGCCACCATCGCCTTCCAGCTGCCGCCGGCGGCGCTGCCGGGCCTGCACGCGCTGGCCCGCAGCGAGAGCGCGACCATGTTCATGGTGCTGCTGGCGGCGGTCCAGGCGCTGCTCGCCCGCCACAGCGGCCAGGACGATATCGTCGTGGGCACGCCGATCGCCAATCGGACCCGCAGCGAGATCGAGCCGCTGGTGGGCCTATTCCTCAACACGCTGGTGCTCCGCGCCCGCTGCCCGGGCGCCATAACCTTCCGCGACCTGGTGCGCCAGGTCCGCGAGTCGGCGCTCGACGCCTACGCCCATCAGGAGCTGCCGTTCGAGGTGCTGGTCGAGGAGCTGCATCCGCGCCGCGACCTCAGCTACAACCCGGTGTTCCAAGTCATGTTTATGTTCCAGAACCTGCCGCCAGCTCAGGACCGGCCCTCCGCCCTGAGCTGGCAGCCGCTTGACGTTGAGCATGCGACCGCCGCCTTCGACCTATCCTTCTCGATGATGGAGCGCGACGGGCGCCTGCTCGGCCAGCTCACCTACAACACCGATATCTTCGGCGCGCCCCGCATCCAGCGCCTGCTCTCGCATCTCGATCACCTGATCGTGGCAGCAGCGGCCAACCCAGACCAGCGCATCGCCACCCTGCCACTGCTCGACCCAGCCGAGGCGGAGCAGCTACGGCGGCTCGGAGATCGCGGGGCAACCGCCGCTCCATCTGTCCTCACCATGCACGCAGTGGTGCGCGAACAGGCGGGACGGACACCCGACGCCATCGCACTGGAAGCAGGCGCCGAGCGCCTCACCTACGGCGAGGTAGAACGGCAATCCAATCAGCTGGCCCACATCCTGCGCGCCGCCGGTATCCAGGCGGAAGACCGCGTCGGCGTGCTGCTGGAGCGCACGCCGCGCATGGTGGTAGCGCTCCTCGCGATCCTTAAAAGTGGCGCGGCCTACGTGCCGCTTGATCCGCGCTTCCCCCGCCAGCGCCTTGAACTGATCAGCGCCGATGCCAACCTCCGCATGCTGGTGACCGAAACGGCCGTGGCGGATGCGCTCCCCGCGCACAGCGGACGGCGGCTGCTCCTGGATCAGATCGCGGAGGAGCTGCGCGCCACCCCGGATACCGCCCCCGCGATCCAGGTCAGCCCCGATCAGCTGGCCTATGTGATCTACACCTCCGGCTCCACCGGCCGCCCCAAGGGGGTCCAGGTGCCGCACCGGGGAGTCGTCAACTTCTTGCACAGTATGGCTGCGGAGCCGGGGATGGCCGCGGGCGACACCCTCCTGGCCGTCACCACGCTGGCCTTCGATATCGCTGTCTTGGAGCTGTTCTTGCCGCTGGCGGTGGGGGCGCGCGTCGTCATCCTCAGCCGTGAAACGGCGGCTGACGGCCAACTCCTGGCCCATGCGCTGGCCGCGTACCGTCCGACGATTATGCAGGCGACGCCGACAACCTGGCGCTTGCTCTTCGCCGCCGGCTGGGCCGGGGACCCGGCGCTAACGGTGCTGTGCGGCGGCGAGGCGCTGCCGCTGGATCTCGCCCAGGCGCTGGCTGGCTCCTGCCGCCGGCTGTGGAATGTCTACGGGCCGACGGAGACCACCATCTGGTCAACCGCCGGGCGCGTCAGCCCAGGCGCCGCAGCCGTCAGCCTCGGCCAGCCGCTTGCGAACACCCGCCTGTATGTCACCGATCGCGCCGGTCGGCTGGCGCCGCTGGGCGTGCCGGGCGAGCTGTGCATCGGCGGCCTGGGCGTCGCCCGCGGCTACCACCAGCGACCAGATCTGACCGCCGACCGCTTCGTCCCGGAGCCCTGGAGCCCGGAGCCCGGCGGGCGCATGTACCGAACCGGGGATCTGGTGCGCTGGCACGCCGACGGGGCCCGGGCCGGTGAGCTGGAGTATCTGGGGCGCCTCGACCACCAGGTGAAAGTGCGCGGCTACCGGATTGAGCTGGGCGAAATCGAGGCCGTCGTGCGCCACCAGCCGGCGGTGCATGATGCGGCCGTCGTCGTCGAGCATGACAGCGCTGGCGATCCGTTCCTGGCCGCCTACGTGGTGCCCACCGACGGCCAGCTGGATGCGTCGGCGCTCCGCCAGGGCCTGCGAGTCCAGCTTCCGGACTACATGGTGCCGGCCCGCTTCATCGGTCTGGCCGCACTCCCGCTCACGCCAAACGGCAAAATCGACCGCCGGGCGTTGGCCCAGGCCACACCACTAGTCGGCGAAGCAGTCCGCGCGCTCGTCCCGCCCGCGACCCCGCTGGAAGAGCGCCTGGCGGACATCTGGCGCGCGCTACTCGGCCGCCCCGAGATCAGCGTCACCGATGATTTCTTCGATCTCGGGGGCCACTCACTCCTTGCGGTCCGACTCATGAATCAGATCGAGAAGCAGCTCGGCCGCGAGCTGCCGCTGGCCGCGCTGTTCCAGGGGGCGACGATCCGCCAGCTGGCGGCGCTGTTGGCGGGCGGGGAGCTGAGCTGGTCGCCGCTGGTGCCAATCCAGTCGGGGGGCGGCAAGCGGCCGTTCTTTGCGGTCCATGCGATCGGCGGCAATGTCTTGTGCTATGCCGAGCTGGCGGCGGCGCTGGGCGACGATCAGCCGTTCTACGGCCTGCAAGCGGTCGATCTCGCCGATGTGGCCCAGGAGGTCCGCATCACGGAGATGGCCGCCAGCTACGTCGCCGCGATGCGCGAGGTGCAGTCGGAGGGCCCGTATCTGCTTGGCGGCTGGTCGTTCGGCGGCATTGTGGCCTTCGAGATGGCCCGGCAGCTCAGGGCGGCCGGCGCCGAGGTGGAGGCCCTGGTGCTGCTTGACAGCTTCCCCTCGGAAGCGATCGGCAAAGCCGACGAGATCAGCGACGCCATGGTGCTGGCGGTGCTGGCCCAGGAGCAGGCGCTCATGCTGAACGCCACGCTGCCCGTCGCGCTGGAAGAGCTTCAGCTCCTCCCCCCCGAGGCCCAGCTTGAGCGCGTACTCGCGGCGATCAACGCCATCGACCTTGACTTCGACACCGAGATCACCTGGGTCAAGCGCTTCCTCGCGGGCTATCGCAAGCGCGAGCGCGCGGTCCATACCTACGAGCCGGGCGTGTACGACGGCGAGATCCATCTGTTCCGGTCCCAGGAGCGCGATACGCACATTGAGCAGATCCAGGCCCGCATGGGGGCCAACTGGAACAGCCGGAGCTATGGCTGGGAGCGATGGACAACGCGTCCGGTGCGAATCTACGACGTTCCCGGCTATCATCATGGAATTGTGGTCGGTACCAATGCCGCCCATGTGGCGGCCCAGCTTGCGGCGCTGTTCGCAGCGGTTCACGACCGCCGCGCCGCAACCAATTCAGGAGAAGCAACCCCAGGACCTCTCTAGAAGGAGTATTCTCGATGTTGAGCGTATTGCGTAGACGGAATTTCAGTCTCTTGCTGCTAAGCGGCATTGTCTCCCTGATCGGAGACTGGATGCTCTTTGTCGCCCTCCCGCTGCATGTATTCGCGCTGACCGGCTCGACGCTGGCGACCGGCGTCACGTTCATTGTGGAATCCCTGCCGCGCGTGCTGCTCGGCACGGTCGCCGGCGTCTTCGTTGACCGCTGGAATCAAAAAACCATCATGATCGTCGCCGACGTCGTGCGCGCCGTGGCCATCCTGAGCCTGCTGCTCGCTGACACCGCCGACCATGTCTGGATCGTCTATGTGGTTGCGGCGACGGTGAACACGGCCAGCCAGTTTTTCACCCCGGCGGAAAACGCGCTCTTTCCCCGCCTCCTGAGCAAAGAGGATCTGATGCCAGCGAACGCCCTCAACTCGCTGGGCGTCAATATGACTCGGCTGCTCGGGCCGGCGATCGGCGGCAGCCTGATGGTGTGGCTTGGGTTCCAGGCAATCGTGCTGCTGGACAGCCTCACCTTCGTGCTCTCATGCGTCCTGATTTCGTTCGTGCGGGTGCAGACGCCGCGCGAGGCGTCGCCAGAGCAGCAGCCGCGGACAGCTCAGCTGGGCAGCGTCTGGCGCGATTGGTGGTCGGGCTTGCGGCTCGTGCGGCGCAATCCAACGATCATGTCGATTTTCCTGATTATCGCCACGATGATGCCGGCCGAGGGCATCCTGCAAGTCCTGTTCGCTATCTTCGTCAAGCAGGTCTTGCAGGGTGACGCCTCGACCTACGGCCTCGTCCTCAGCGCCCAGGCCATCGGCGGCCTGCTGGGCAGTCTGGTGATCGGCAAGCTCGGCAAGCTCCTGCCGCCGTATTGGCTGATGGGCATCAGCGGCGTGCTCAATGGCATTCTGCTGCTGATCATCTTCAACTTCCCATCGTTGCCGGTGGCGCTGTCGCTGTTCGTGGTGGCCGGCCTGCCGGTCGGCGCCTTTTTCGTCAGCCTCCAGACCCTGCTGCAAACCCACACCCCCCAGGAGTTCCTCGGGCGCGTGTTCGGCGCCTTCGGCACAACGGTGGCCTTGATGACGCTCAGCGGCATGCTCATCGCCACCTTGCTCGCGGATGCGATCGGCATCACCCTGATGCTTGACATGGTTGGCACGCTCAACATCGCCGCCGGCCTCGTCTCATTCCTGCTGCTGCGCCGGGCCTCGGCGCCTGCCGCTGCGCCGGTCGCCGCCACCGAGTCCTAGGCACCGCCACGCCTACACCAGCGATCCCGGCGTGGCGTGATTGCTTCGCCGGGATCGCTGATTCACGGACGGGGACCCGTGCGGGAGGGACGCCCGGGAGCGGGAGCGCCGGGAAGAACGCCCTCGCTTAAGCAGCATTCCCGCAACGGTCCCACGCCTACCGACGACGATTCATTCGGGCAGAATCTGGCGCAGATACGACTGGAGGCTGCGGGTCGGATCCCATTGCGTCGGGTAGCCGAACGATACCTCCTCGAAGCGCCGCCCCTGGCGATAGGTGGTGCCCCGAATATGGAGATGGCCTGAGATACTGATCGGGGCGTTGAACAGCGCCGGCCAATCCTCGGTCTGGCGCGTCCCGCACCAGATCGAAAACCGTGGGATGCGTGGCAGGATGGCGAGATCGCGGCGCAAAGGGAAATGGCTGATCAGGATCACCGGCTGGCCGGCGGGGATCGTGAGCAGTCGGTCAACCGTCGCCCGACAGCGCTGAAGGCACCACGCTGCCCGGCTCGGATAGGGCGTCGAGTGCAGAAGATACTCGTCGCTGCACACAATGCCGGCCTCGGCGGCCCAGGCGACCGCCGACTCTGCCGGGACGGTGTCCGGGCGGAAGCTGTAATCGTACAGCGTGAAAATCGGCGCCAGCACATAGGGGCGACCCGGTCCGGGCCAGGTCACGAAGGGGTCTTCCGGGGTCGTCACGCCAAGGTCGCGGCAGATGTCGACCAAGCGATGGTACAGCGCCTCACCCTGGAGCGTCGGCCCGGCGCGCTGGGGCAAGCTCCAGAGATCGTGATTGCCCGGCGTCCAGAACACACGCGCAAATCGCCGGGCAAGCTGGTCCAGCCCCCAGGCGATTTGCGCCTCCGTATCGCCGATATCGCCCGCAACGATCAACCAATCATCAGGATAGTCGGGGAGCGCCTGCACGGCTGCCCGGTTGGCGGGATAGCTCACATGCAGGTCACTCGTCGCAAACAACCTCATACACACTCCGCATCCACGGCTACAGGATGCGGCGAAGGTCCTGGAGCACCTCGTTGAACAGCAAATCGCCAGCGCGGTGCCAAAAGAAGTGGCCGCCCGGATACATGCGGACCTGGAATGCGCCGCTGGTATGCGTCGCCCAGGCCTCAAGTGACGCGCGTGGCGCCAGCGGATCGTCAAGGCCGCCCAGCACGGTGAGCGGGCAGGACAGGAGCGGCCCGGGCGCGCAGCTGTGGGTTTCACAGACGGCAAAGTCCGCCCGGAGCACCGGGAGGATCAGCTCCATCAGCTCAGCATTGTTCAAGACGTCCTCAGGAGAGCCCTTGAGCTGCCGCAGCTCGGCGATAAATTGCGCGTCGGCGAGGTGGTGGATCGCCGGGGTCGCGCTTGGCAGCTGCGGAGCGCGGTAGGCAGCCACATGCATGTGTGCTGGCGCGGGGGCATTGGCCTGCGCCAGCGCCCGCGCGAGCTCGAAGCTGATCAAGGCGCCCATGCTGTAGCCGAAAAACGCGAACGGCCGATCCAAAAAAGGCCCGAGCTCCGCAGCCAGTGTCTCCACCAGCGGGTGCCAGCGGCTGATCGGCGTATGGGCGATCCGGTTCTCGCGGCCTGGCAGCTGCACGGAGCAAAGATCGATATCAGCGGGCACCGCGGTGGCCCAGGTTCGGTACATGGATGCCCCACCGCCAGCATACGGGAAACAAAACAAGCGCAGCCGGGCCTGGGGGTTGGGTCTAGGTCGAATAAGCCAGGGGGTTTTCGGTGCATTGAGCATAGGGTATCGGAGCTCCTCCACTGATAGAGCGAACAGATGGACTATTGCCCATCCTGCAATTCCATGTGCTTGCGCAGGCTCAGTGGACGCATATCGGTCCACACCTCCGTAATATAATCGAGACATTCTTGTTTGGTACCGGATTTGCCCGCATCATTCCAGCCAAGTGGATTCTCGCGATCGGCCGGCCAGATCGAATACTGCTCTTCATGATTAACAACGACTTTGTAGATGGTGGTATCTTCCTGCTCATCATGCATCATGATAGATCCCTCCTGCAAACAACGCTTAATCAGCGAGCTCAAACGAAATGTCCTGGGCACCCTTCCACAGCAGCAACTGGTCAACGTCAGCCAAGCGCTCGCGATTGCCTTCAATCGTCAGGAAATGATTCCCGGCCAGCGGTCCAATCTTGCTGCCAAACTGCGTGCTGCCGTAAGCAAATAAAATCTTTGGCTCGCTCTGCCCGCCAGCATAGAATAAAAGATCCCCTGGCGCTGGGTAGCTGGTAGCGTTTTCAACCTGGGGCCGACTTTCGTCCTGGCCGAGAAGAATGACGCCCGCCTCGCCGCTCCAGCACGAATGGACGATGGTGGTGTGATAGGGAAGCATCGAGCGAAACACGTCGCATGTCGCAGGCGCTCGCAGGCCCTCCAGCCGCCCCATAAACTCCAGGTCTCCAAGGGTGATTCTAATCTTGCTCATTCGATTAACACCTCTGCCATAGCACTGATCAGACCGGCCCATAATACTACAAAATATCGTGGGTGACGTAACCCGCAATCCGCTTCCACGCACCGGAAAGAGCGTACCAGACACGGCCGCGACGCAATGACCCACAGGGCAGGACGACGGTCACCCAGGTGCGTCACCTACGCGTCAGCGGATGGCTCATCGTCCGTCCGGTTTTCCAATCGGGCATGCTGGCCCCACAGAAAGCGGCGCACTGCAGGATCGCGTTCCAGCCCAATGGCAATCTCGTAGGACCGCCGGGCCTCCGCCCAGGCACCCGTCTTCGCCAGCAGGTCCGCCCGCATCGCCCAGTACGGCTGGTAGCTCTGGAGCCGCCCGTCACTGGCAACCTGCGCAAGCTCCTGGAGGGCCACCACCGGGCCAGCCACCGCAGCAACGGCCAGGGCACGGTTGACAGCCACCACTGGCGATGCCGACAGCGCCAATAAGCCATCATAGAGCTGCACGACCGCCGGCCATGTGTCCCGGCCCGTCAGCCGCCGGACGACATGCGCTGACTGGATGGCGCCTTCGAGCTGATACCGCCCCATCGTCCCAGCGCTGCTTGCCTGCCGCAACAACCGCTCCGCCCTGGCAATCAGGGCCATGGTCCAACGTCCTGTGTCCTGCTCTGCCAGCGGCACGTAGGCGCCGGCGGCGGTGCGGCGCGCCGGCCGCCGCGCCTCGCTGTGGAGCAGCAGGGCATACAGCCCCAGGGCCTCTGGCTCATCCGGCAGCAGGTCCGTCACCAACTGCGCTAAGAACAGCGCCTCCGCCGCAAGGTCGGAGCGTGCCAGATCCGTCCCATCGGGATCGGTCCACCCGACCGTAAAGGCGGTGTAGATGGCGTCCAACACCGCACTCAGACGCCCAGGCCATTCCGCACGCGCGGGGATGCGAAACGGAATCCCGGCCTGCTTGATTTTGATTTTGGCCCGCACCAGCCGCTGGCTCATGGCCGCCGGTGCAACCAAAAACGCCGACGCGATCGTCGCCGCATTCACGCCCAGCACCGCCTGGAGCATCAGCGGGGTGTGAATCGTCGGGTCAAGCGCCGGGTGCGCGCAGGCAACCAGGAGCGCCAGCCGATGGTCGGGCAGCTCCGCCGCCGGCGCTGGTGTCAGCCAATCCAGGGCGGGGTGCAGGTCGGCCAGCACCCGCTCGTGCATCCGCGCGCGGCGCGTCGCATCGATCAAGCTCCGGCGCGCCACCGTCAGCAGCCACCCCTCCGGATTCGCGGGACAGCCATGGCGCGGCCACTCACTAAGCGCCGTCACAAAGGCCTCCGCCAGCAGATCCTCGGCCGCCGCCAAATCACCGCTCCGCACCGCAAGCAGGGCAACCAGTTTGCCGTAGGAGCGCCGCGCGACCGCATCGGCCAGCCGCCACGCCGGCGCAGGATCAAGTGGTGCGTCTTCGATCGGGATCATGCGACCGGCTCATAGGAAAGCAGGACATTGCCGTTGGCAAAGGTCCGCGTCGCGGTGCAGCGGAGCCGTGGCCGCTCCGTGACGCCCGCAAACAGCGAGCGCCCTGCCCCCAAGACGATGGGCACCACCACCAGCTGGTACGTATCGATCAACCCTGCCTGGGTCAGCTGCGCCACCAGGCTGCCACTGCCCATCACCACAAGGTCAGGACCAGGGGCGCGCTTCAGCCGCGTCACCTCGGTGGCAAGATCGCCGGTCAGCAGGGTCGTATTGTGCCAGGAGGCCGCCGTCAGCGTCCGGGAAACCACGAATTTCGGCAGGGCATTCATGTGGTCGGCGACCACCGGCAGCTGCGCGTGGGCGGCCGGCGTCGGCCAAAAGCTGGCCATCAGCTCATAGGTAGCGCGGCCAAACAGGAGGCGGCCACCCCCACGGGCATTCTCCGACGAGAAGGTCGTCCACTCCGGGTCCGTAGCGTGGGCCCAGCCCATGTCTCCCTGCGCATCGACAAAATAGCCATCCAGTGAAACCTGATTGAACACCTGAACCTGCGGCATCTTAGGCTCCTTCCTTCGTAGCTGTAGGAGCGGCCACCGTGGCGCGCTCGCGCGGCATGAAGGTGCGCCGGTCCCGCGTCAGCAGGGTGCCGTCAACCAGGGGACGCACCTCAACGACCCCGTGCAGCACCGTCGGGCTGCGGGCCGCCCAGGCCAGGGCGGCCGCGAGATCAGGAACCTCGATGATATGCAGGCCGCCCAACTGCTCCTTCGTATCGGCATAGGGCCCGTCCAGCACCTGGGTCGTTCCATTGGCGACCCGGACCGTCGTGGCAGCCGCTGCGGGATGTAAGCCCAGCGTGGTGGTCAGGACCCCCGCCACCACCATCGCATCCAGATAGGCCTGATAGGCACCAAGCCACGTGTCCTGCTCCGCCGGCGAGAGCTGCGTCCATCCGGCATCGGTCACATAGTCCAAGAGCGCATACTGCATGCACACCCTCCATCGTGCGTCGCGGCGGAACCGCATCCCGCCTATAGTCATGACGATTCGCCGCCGGCGATTTCGACAGCCATCGGCATGCCTGGGCGAGCATGAGTGAAGCCAATGCTCCCCCGGTCCACGTGCGGGCGCCGGCGCCGGGCATGGACGGGGGGGCGACGCCCGAGATGATCAGCCTCGCACACATTCTGGCAGACCTGACGGGCCATCACGCCGATACGCCGGCGGCCACGGCGCTTCGCCAACGGGAAACAGCCCCCTATCGTCCGTTGCCGACCAGCGCGCTGGCGGCGGGGTGGGCCATGCCGGAGCACCGACGGCACCAAGCGGACACCCCCTGGCCGACCCAGGTCCGCCGCCGGCCGGCTGGCGGAGCTGGCGACAACTGCGCCACCGCCAGCTCCGCCGAAGCCCGTGGGGATTGTCGTTGGGACCGTCACAGCGCCGGTCCGCTGGCGCCCACCCTGTTGTTCTACGGGTCCATGACACCCGCGAAGGAGGCACCCGATGACCCGATCCCCCCCCCGCCGCGACCGCTGGGTTGTGCTGGTCGTGGCCAGCCTGCTCATCCTCGGTGGTGCGACCACCCCAACCGCCGCCCGGCCGCCGCAGCCTCTTCCGTCCGCGCAGCTGACGCCCCACGACTGGGCTGCCATCCGTGCCCAGCTGCCCCCTGCCCAGCAG
>DASWWB010001323.1:0-8403 GCA_036406115.1 Herpetosiphonaceae bacterium | reverse complement strand
CCAAGGGCGGCGCGCTGCATTTTAAGCGCTGCTTGTCTTGTCAGCGCGGACGGCCTCTGCTACTGTGGGCCGGCTTGGCGCGGCTCCGCGCCAGCCTCGCTTTTTCGACGGAGGTTCGCATCGATGATTGATCTGATCCCGCTCCTGCTGCTCGCCGGGCTGCTTGTTGGCGCCGGCTCCGCGCTGTGGCGCCGCTGGCGGGGCGCGGCGCGCGGATGGCGTCGGGCCGGGCGGCTGCTGGCGCTTTGCCTTGCATGCTTCGCCCTGACAGGCGCCGGGACCTCGGCGCTGATGAACGCCCGCTCGTTCCAGGTCTTTGGCGCGCTCGTGACGCGGGTGAAGACCGACGAGCGGGTCGTCGCGCTGACCTTCGACGACGGACCCGAGCCGGGCTACAGCGACGAGGTGCTCGGCATCCTGGCGGCGCGCGGCGCCAAAGGGACCTTTTTCGTGATGGGCAGCTCGGTCGAAGCGCATATGGAGGAGACGCGGCGGATCGTGGCCGCCGGCCATGAGCTGGGCAACCACACCTACTCGCATGAGCGGATGATTTTTCGCTCGCCAAGCTTCGTCCGCGAGGAGATCGAGCGCACCGACGTCCTCATCCGCCAGGCCGGCTACGAGGGGCCGATCCATTTCCGAACGCCCAACGGCAAAAAGCTCTTTCTGCTGCCCTTTTATCTGGCGCAAACGGGGCGCACCCATATTTTTTGGGATGCGGAGCCCGAGAGCGATCCCGAGATTGCCGCAAGCGCCCAAGCGATCGTCGACGACACGCTGGGCCGGGTCCGGCCGGGCTCGATTATCCTGCTCCATGTGATGTATCCCAGCAGGGCGACCTCGCGGGAAGCCCTGCCGCTGCTGATCGACGGCCTCCAGGCGCAGGGCTACCGGCTGGTGACGGTTTCGGAGCTGCTGGCGCTGGGCGAGCCCGAGCCGTAGCTTATCGGCGCTTGGGCAGATCGGCCCGCCGGGCTCAGGGGCACAGCTCGGTTTGCAGCGCTTGGTCGAGATCAGTCAAATAGCGCCTGGTGTCGGCGGGGTTTTGTCCTTCCAGGCGCAGCAGCGCCACCGCCTGGCAGCGCCGGAAGCCGATCCAGACCGTGGCGCCATCCAGCGCCGCGAAGGCCTCGTCGCCCAGCCCTGCCTCGTTGGCGGGCAGCGGATTGGCCTGGCGCACGATTTGGAACGCCCCGGCGCCGGCGGCGTCATCGTTGTAGATCCAGATCGTCAGCACGCCGCTGAAATCCTGGCCGACCCAGGGCCGCTCGCCGACCTTGACCGCCGCCGGCATGCCTGCCAGGCTGAGCTCCGAGCGCTCGTAGACCCGGGCGGCCTGGACGCCGGCGGCGGGCGGGATATCGGCGATGATTTTGCCGATGCTGACGTCGGCTGGCGCGGTTTTGCCGCAGCCGGCCAGCGCGCAGGCCAGCGCCGCGAGTATAATCAAGCTCATCCGTTGCATATCGCTCCTTGGGGCAACCGCATTCTGCGAAGGAGGGCCGCCATGTATCAAAGTCCGCCGTCGATGGTCCGTCCAAGCGCCGTCCGTCTCGCGTGGGGCGCGTTCTGGCGCATGGCGCTGCGCGTGTTTTTGCTGGGGCTGGCGACCGGCACCGCGTATGGCGCCGTGATCGGCTTTTTTATCGACGCCGGCGAGGCGCTGGTGGCAGGCGGCTTTTTCGGCGGCTACTTCGGCGCGATCGCCGGCTTTTTCTGCGGCGTCACGTCCGGGGTGCTGGTCGCCGCGGCGGCCTGGTGGCAGGGGCGGCGGGCGGACTGGGAGCCGCTGCGGCAGCGGGCGCTCCTCGGCCTGCTGTCGATCCTGCCGCCGCTCGCCGCCGTCGGCTACGTCTTTTGGGAAGAATCGATCTTCGGCGCCACCCGGGATTTGGATGATCTGGCCGATCTGCTGGTGCTGCCGCTGGGGCCGATCTTCATCGCGGCGCTGTGCTGCTGGTTCGCCAGCGGCAAGATCGCGGCCTGGGCCAGCGGCGCGCTGCGCCGGAGCTAGGCCGGGTCTCATCACAGGATGGCGCTGCATTGATTGGCTTACAGCCGCTTTGAGAGAAGGGAGCTCGCCATGTATCAAAGTCCGCCGCCGCTTGTCCGTCGCAGCCCTGCGCTCTTTGCCGTGTCGGTGTTTTGGATCATGGTCTGGTGTTTGTTTATCCTGGGAATGGTCGCCGGGGCATTCTATGGCTTCCTAGTCCTCCTCCTTCATGGCTTCGGCGTCGGCGCTGCCTTAGGCGGCGCTTTCGGCGCCGGCTTCGGCGCGGTCGCCGGCTTTTTCTGCGGCGCGGCGTCTGGGATGCTGCTCGGCGTGGCGGTGTGGTGGCATCGGCGGCGGACGGGCTGGGCTTCGGCGCCGCAACGGGCGCTGCTTGGCCTGCTAGCAATCGCGCCGCCGCTCGGCGCTTTGGGCTTCGGGCGGTGGCGGGACGTGAAGGAGGTGATCGCCGTTGGCAGTCAGGATTCGCCTTGGCTGCTGGCGGCTTCGGTGGCGCCGATGCTTATCGCCGCCGCGTGCTGCTGGTTTGCGAGCGGCAAGGTCGTTGAATGGGCCGAGCGGGGCGCTGCGCCCGGCCTAGGAGCGCAGCGCCCGCCAGAGCGCCCGGCCCGAGATCTTGCTGCCGGCGAGCAGCGTCGTGGCGCGGAACAGCCGGGCGGCGCCGTTGAGCGTGCCGATGATCGACGCGATCATCAGGGCCACGCTGAGCGCGGTCTGCCACCAGGGCACCACGGTCAGCGCCTGGCGCATCATCATGGTGGCCGGCGCCGTGAACGGGATGATGCTGAAGGCGATCGCCAAGGCCCCGTTGGGCTGATTGAGCATCGGCGGCAGGAACAGCACCGGCAGCAGCGCCGGGCCGGAGACCAGGATCACCAGCTGCGAGATTTCGCGCATCGACGGGCTGATTGCGCCGATGCCGGCCAGCAGGCTGGCATAGAATAGGTAGCCGAGCGCGAAAAAGAGAAACGTCAGCGCCCAGACGCCGGGCGGCAGGCTGACCGCCGGCAGCTCCAGGCCGCCGACCGCCGATCCGGGTACCCCCTGGGTGCCGCCCCGCAGCACCAGCCGGCCCAGCCCCACCCACACGCTGAGCTGGAGCAGCGCCAGCGCCCCCAGGCCCATGATTTTGCCGGCCAGCAGCTGGCGCGGCGTGATCGAGGTCATCAAGACCTCAAGCGTGCGGTTCTCCTTCTCCTCGACGATGCCCTGGAGCAGCAGGCTGGCGCCCATGAAAATCGTGACGTAGACCGCCAGCGCCAGCAGCACCGGCACCAGCGTCGCCGCCGTGTTGTGCTCCAGGCTGCCGACAACCCGCACCGACTCGCTGAGCGGCGTGGTCTGGCGCAGCTCCATCGGCCCGATGAAGCGCCGGGCCAGGGTCGGATCGGGGCTTTGCATCGCGTTGACGATCAGCAGCGCCGAGAAGGCCTCGACATCCGAGCCGCCGAACAGCGAGGCCGAGCGCGTGGTGCGGGTCACGACGCCGCTCGCCGCGTAGTCGGCCGGGATGAGGAACAGGGTCGAGATCGATTCGTCGCGCAGCGCCGCCTCGCCCGCTGGCAGATCGGGGTAGGCGCGGAACGCCGTTCCCGAGATCACCTCGGTAGTGTCGGCGATGGCGCCGGCTTGGTCGACATAACCGACGGCGTGCGGCTCGCTGATCACCGGGTTGAGCCGGTTGACCGCCGAGCCGCCGGACGGGTCGCCGCCCAGCGCCCGGGCGCCGAGCGCCAGCAGCAGGCCCAGCAGCGGCACACCGAACGTCGCCCAGTAAAAATCTTTCTTGCCAAGGTGGTAGAGCAGGTCGCGGCGAGCGATGAACAGGATTTTGCGCATAGCGGTGCCTAATCAGCGAACCAGGCGAAACGGCCGCCCGGATCGAGTCGGAGGATGACAAGCAACGCCACATAAAGCGCCGTCACGCCCCAGCGGGCTCGTGGCGAATAGTGGCCCCAGGCCATGATCATCAGCACGAGGAACAGCGGCAGCGACACGAAGCCCCAGACGAGCGTCCATCCGCTCAATGTATAGAGTGCGTCCATCAGCCCGTCGCCCGGCCCGATGAACTTCGGGTCGTGGACCATCGGCTGCGGCCAGAAGCCGAGATGCTGGGCTGCCCGCAGCGAGAAGAGATGCACCGCCAGCAGCGCTTGGAGCGGGGCCGTGGCGACGAGGAGATGCGCCCAGACCATTGGCGAGCGCCAGGGCGCTGGGGTTGGGTTCGCCGGCACGTGCAGGCCGGATTTGTCAGTCGCCGCGTCGCTGATCAATCTTCGCTCCCCGGCTAGTAGCCGTAGTCGACGGGCGCGGCGTAGCGGTGCTCGCGCACGCCCAGCCCGCGCCAGCGCTCGGCGCCGAGCTGCTCAAGGTAGGCCGCCCGGTCCGCCACGCCGCGCACCCACGCATCAAGCCACTGCTCCATGCCCTCGGCGGTGCGGGTGGCGCGGTGGTATTCGTGGAAAAACTCGTGGTCGCGGTTGTAGCAGCCCTGGACCGGCGAGGGATGGGCCGCGCCCGGCTCGTGGACCACGGCCCGCACCTTGAACGACGGCGCCAGGACCCGGTTGGGATCGCTGACGATCGTCTCCTTGCTGACCAACTCCTCGGTCACCAGGATAATGTCGCGGGCCGCCAGCGCCGCCTCCTGGCTGACGCCGAGATTGCCCCAGGCGTGGGCGTTGCCCTGCGCGTCGGCGCGCTGGACCTGGAGAATCGCCACGTCCGGCGCCACCGCCTTGACGTGCAGGATCGGCCGGCCCTCGTATTCGGCCGGGACCAGCCCGGGATTGGATTGGATCAGATCGCTGCCGAGCAGCGAGTAGGTCGGCAGATAAGGCACGCCCAGCGCCGCTGCCCGCAGCGCCAGCGCCAGGGTGAAATTGGAGTGGTCGTGGATTTCGATCGGATTGGGGATGCGCTGCTCGGCGGCCCGGCGGTAGGCGTGACCCAGCCCGGCGCTGACATTGCCTGCCCAAGCCGCGACGATCCTCCGCACGCAGCCGGCGCCGATCAGCTGGTCGAACAGGCAGTCCGAGATCGGGCCGATCAGCGTCAGGTCGCGGCGGCGCTGGCGGATCAGCTCATGGCCGGCGGAGAAAGGGATCAGCGGCTCCAGCGCGCAGCTCATGGCCACGGCCGCGCCGTCGGGCACGAAACGGCCGACAGCCTCGCGCATGCTCATCACAACAGACACGGGCTACCTTCCTGCATTCAAGGCCCGACAATGGTCGGCGTGGACTTCGAAGGTGGTTTTGGCCGGGAAGCGCTGGAGGCCGAGGATTTTCCATGCGTCGGCGGCGGCGATCGCCAGATTGACGCCGCCGACCACCGCCGCGAACACCGAGACCGGCTTGATCACAACCAGCGCCGCCAACAGCGCCGCCAGGATGAAGGGCGCGGCGAAGAAGCGCACGGCCTGGCGCCGCGAGACCGGCGCCGCCGGCCGGACGCGCGGGTAGACCCCCGCGCGGCTCCAGCGCTGGGGCAGGCCCATCGCCGCCAGCGCCACGGCATGGGCGGCGGTGTGCAGCAGCGGCGCCACGATCAGGATCGCCGCCAGGAACAGCGGCCCCCAGGTGGAGACATCGTCGAAGGTGATGGTGTTGCTGTTGCGATGGAACAGATTGCGCAGGCCGAACATCAGCCCGCAGCTGAGAAAGAGCATCAGGCCGCCGACTAGCAGCGGGAGGCGGCCGGTCAGCCCCTCGACGATATTGGAGCGGTCGGCGAGCGGATCAGCGTCGTCCGCCGGGGTTTCAGGCGTCAGGTCCGGTTCGGTCAAGCGGCGGCTCCTCATCGCGAAGATACTCGAAAACAGTGTGGCACGCCCGGCAATAATACTGCATAACGAGCAAGGTGGAGCCGAACATCGAGTGCAGCTCCACATCCTCGGATCGGCAGAACGGGCAGCGCACCGCCGATCCGGTCGGCTCCCCTGCGGGCATCACGCGGCTCCGAGGCGCCGGGTGGCGGCGTCCCAGCGCGCCCAATCTGGGGCGGCCTCGGCGCTGAGGCCGAGCTGGGCGAAGGCGGCGGCGCAGCGGCCGGCCAGCTTGGCGCGCAGCTCGGCCGCCGAGTCGGCCAGCAGGCCGTCGGCGCGGAGCTGATCGATGTCGCCGCCGTCGGGGCCGAACCAGGCCAGCGCCTCGGGCCAGCAGCGCTCCAGGGCGGCGCCCAGCTCGGCGGCGCTTTCCGGGCTGAGCCGGGCCAGCTTCTGGACCCAGCCCATGCCGTGGACGGCGTGGTAGCGCTCCTCGTCGACCATTTTGCGGGTGCGGGTCTGGAACGGGGCGAAGGGCGTGGCCAGGGCGCTCTCGATCAGCGCCGTCATGGCGCCGTCAAGGGCCACGTTGGCGGCGACGAACTCGGCCCAGCTGGCGAACGGCCGGTCCAGCGCCGCGAAGGCGATCACCGTGCGCTCGTCGCCGAGGGCGTCGGCGGGCAGGAACTCGGCCAGCTCGTCGAGGACCGGCAGCAGGGCGCGCGAGTGGCCCAGCTCGGCCTGGGCCATGGCGGTGGCGGCGGTGGCGGCCTCCAGAGTCGGCGCGCCAGTGCACCACTGGGCGTAGCGGAAGCCGAGCTGCTGCTTGTTGTCGGTCAGCGAGCGCAGGATGGGCGCCAGGCGGGCGAGCGCGGCGGCGGGCGCCGAGGCTGCGGCCGCCGCCGGAGTGTCGTGTGTCTGCATAGGTCCTTCTATATCTCAATCACCTTGGTGATCGCATTGCGGGGCACGACAATCATCTCGACCCACATGAACTCATCGTAGATCGAGCGGGCGTACATCGCCGCCAGGTCGGGCGTGGGCGCGCTGACATAGCCGATGTGGTGCAGCGGCTCGGCCGATTTGTGGCGGGCGAAGACCTCGAACAGCTCCTCGTCGGCGATCGTGCTCAGACGCCGACCCCCCAGATCATCAGGGAGTCCCGTCCCTCCTCGGTCAGGCGTGCTTTGGTCCACGGCGGGCTCCATACCACTTCAACCTTGGCAGCGCTGACGCCGGGAAGCTCCCGCAGCCGCTGCTCAACATCGCGAATCATAAAATCCATGCACGGGCAGCCCATGGCGGTGAAGGTCATGCGGACGCGGGCGGTCTCGCCATCGCGCCAGGCGGCGTAGACCAGCCCCATGTCCACGATATTGAGCGGGAACTCGGGGTCGGCCACGTCCTTCAGCGCTTCCAGCAGCTCCGGGTCCAGCCCGGGATCCTCGGCGCCCATCATGCCACCCGGTCGAGCGAGCGGCGCAGCTCTTTGTTGCCGCGCTGGATCTGGGTCACGAACTCCTCGTTCATGGGGCCGCGGGCTTTCCAGCGCTTGAGCACGTCGTCCCAGGTGACCGAGCCGCTCATGTCCCACTCCTTGCGCTCGGCGTCGAATTTCGCCGGGAAGGGGAAGTCCAGGTCGTACTGGCCGGTCTCGCTGTTGAGGTGGGCCGGGACCGTGAGGCCGAGCTTGTCGCAGAGCGGCACGGCGGTGCTCATCCACTGCTGGCGCAGCTGGTCGTTGGACGAGCCTTTGAGGCCGTACGAGAGCTGGCCGGTGTTGTGCTTGAGATCGTCGGGCAGGCCGAACCACTCGACAGTCAGCGGGAACATCCAGTCGACGGCCCGCTGCAGCTCGGCTTTGGTGTCCTCCTGCTGGGCCATGCGGGTCATCCAGTGCTCGCCGTGGCGGAGATGGAAGGTTTCTTCCTTGTCGACCTTGACCAGCGCCCGCTTCCAGGGGCCGAAGCTGGTGTGGCGGAAGACATCGCTGAGTAGGACGAAGCCGGCGCGGTCGTAGAAGCCATTGGCCACTACCAGCTCGGCCCAGGTCTCCAGCGGCACATCGAAAGCGTAGGGATATTTGAACTCGCTGGGCTTGCGGTCGTAGATGAACTCCTCGGTGTCGACGCCGAGATCGCGCATCAGCCGGTAGGCGATGTGGGCGTGGCCCAGCTCATCCTGGATAATGCCGAGGGCCGAGATGTAGGAGTTGATCGACGGGGCGCGCTGGGCGGCCAGGAAATAGGCCGGCGCGCTGACCAGCTCGGTGTCGGCCGACACCGTGAGGATGCGCCGCAGTTGGGCCTTGTAGTCGTCGGTCATCTGATCGACGGACTCGACCAGGAAGCCTTTGTCGATTCGCTCTTTGAGCTGGGTGTCGTGGGTCATGAGTGCTCCTTGCTCGACATTGAGCGTTGGGGCGACGCGCCGGTTGGCCGCGCGGGACCGGGGCGTTACCCCCGGCCCCGCCGCCAATCCCCGTCGCCTACTTGCCGCCGAAATTCGCGGTGCGCTTCTCGACGTAGGCCGCGATGCCCTCCTTGGCATCCTCGCTGGCGAACAGCTGCTGCTGAAGCTCGCGCTCCACCGCCAGCGCCAGCTCGAAGGGCAGCTCGGCGCCGGTCTG
>DASWWB010001322.1:0-20509 GCA_036406115.1 Herpetosiphonaceae bacterium | reverse complement strand
AGCAGCGCGCTCAGCTCAAGGAGCGCCCAGAACAGCCAGAGATTGCGGTAGAGCTGGGGGCCGGGGGCCGGGGTGCCGGGCCAGGGGAGCAGCGCCGGCGCCAGCAGCGGGGCCAGGGCGCCCAGCAGCAGCAGCGGCGAGGATTTGCCGGCCAGCGTCGCCGCCAGCCCGCGGGTCAGCCCGCCGCCCGGCGTGGGCATGACGGCGATTTTCGCCACCAGCAGGCTGAGGATGAGGCTCGTCAGCAGGCCCGGGTAGACCAGGATGCGGATGAGCCAGTTGGTGATCTCGTTCATCGTGCCTTCGTCCCTCGTCCCTCAGCGCCGCGAAAGCCGGGCCTGGAGCGCCTGGGTGATGCCGGCCTGGATGGCGGCGGCGGTCGGCGGGTCGCCGTCGATCTTGGCCGCCACTTGGATCTCCGCCAGCTCCGCCAGCCCGCCCTTGCCGAACGGATGGCCGTCGATGCTGGCCCGCCCCAGCGCGATCAGCGGCGCGCGCCCGGCGATGAAATCGCGCCAGACGCTCAGCAGCGCCGGCCGCACGCCCGGCGGCACCGGCCCGGTGACGACGAAAACATCGGCCTGCTCGGGCGTCGCCGCCCAGCCCAAGTTGCGGTTGGTTGCCACGGCCTCGCCGAGCGCCCGCTCTTCGGCGCCGCTGGACCCGGCATTGATGTGATAAATCGTGATCATGGCCCGCCCGCGCTCGCGCCGGCGCCGAACGCGCCGGACCGCCGCCTAGTATACCGCACTTTGGCCGCGCCGCCGCCGGCTAAAACGACGCCGCCCGGATGGCTCCGGGCGGCGCTGCGGCGAGCTATTGCTGCTCGTCGATATATTCGAAATGGACATCGCCGGTGGGGCGGCCCTCCTGCGAGCGCTTGCAGACGATCCAGGCCTGGTGCTCGCATGCGTCTTTGGTTTCCAGCCGGACCTTGTAGTGGTGGTAGAAGCGGCTGCGATAGTCGCGGAAGATGTGGCCGAAGCCGAACCAGCGCGGGGCGATGTCGACGATTTTGATGTTCTGACGGTTGGCCCAGTGGGCGATGAACTTCTTGAAGCGCTCGTTCTCGACGTCGCGCTGCATATACACGATCATTGCCGAACAGACCGCCACGATGATCAGAAGGTAATACATAAAAGCCTTTATCCATCCTTTCAGCGTCTTATTCTACGACAAAATCGCGCGCACGGTTTCCGGGACTTTCGGGGGATCTGCGGCCGGGCATAGCGACGCCCCCGGAGATGACCCCGGGGGCGTCGCGCCGCGCTCAGTCGATGTATTCCAGGAAGATGTCGTCGGTCACGTTGCCGCCGAACAGGCTTTGGCGGCAGATGATCCAGGCCTCGCGGATGGCGCCGCTCTGGGTCCGCAGCTTGACCCGGAAGTGATAGTGCCGCTTGGGATTGTAGCGCCAGAACACGCCGCCGCAGCCGCTGGGGCGGTTTTTCAGCTCCAGCACCGTGAGCCCTTGCCGCCGCGCCCAGGCGCTGGCAGCGCCCTCGAACTTCTCCCGCCGGGCGGTTTCGATCATCCAGCCCGCGATCATGACCCCGACAAACACAAGCATCCACACGCAGCTCATCGTCGCTCGCTCCTTGTCTCGTAGGCCATGGATACGCGGCGGGCGCGGCGAACGTGGCGGCTAGTAGGCGGTGTTCATGTCCAGCAGGCCTTTTTCTTTGGCCCGCCGCTCGGCCCATCCCTCCAGCGGCAGCGAGAACGCGACCATCAGCAGGGCGCAGCCGGCCAGGATCAGCACCAGCGCGCCGTCGCCGATGTGGCTGAGGCCGGTGTTGTAGGCCGGGTTGCGGGCGTCGGCCCAGAGCGCCCGGCGCATGCCCTCGACCCAGTAGGTCAGCGGCAGGGCGCGGGCGAAGGCCTGGAGCGGCCCCGGCAGCACGGTGAGCGGAAACAGCGTGCCGGTGAACAGATAGAGCGCGCCCGAGACCGCCTGGCCCAGGAAGCCGGCGTGCTTGGCGATCATCATGGTCACGCCGGCTAGGATCAGGCCCGCCGAGGTGATGATCAGCACGCCCAGCGGCAGCACCGCCGCCAGCAGCCCCCAGTTGATCGTCGACAGGCTGATCGGCACATCCAGCGCCAGCACGCCGACCGTCAGGGTCAGCGGCACGGCGATGAAGTTGGTGGCGACCTTGGCGAAGCCGCGGCCGAACAGATAGGCGTAGAGCGACGACGGCGCGATTGCGATGTACTTGAGCATGCCCATCCGCTCCCGGTCCTCTAGCACCGCCCAGGACATGCTGTCCAGCAGGCTGCCGACCAGCGAGTAGACGACGCTGCCGATGAAGACGTAGGGCAGGAGGCTCGGCCCCGTCCCGCCGCCCGCCTGCTGGAGCACCTTGACCATGAACGTCAGGATCAGCGCGCTGCTCAGCGACGGGATCATCGACCAGAGCACGTAGAAGACGGGATTGGTCCAGTTGCTTTCGGTTTTCCATCCCAGCCAGAAGCCGACTTTGAGCGCCGTGCGCTGGCGTTGCAGTCCGGTGTGCATTGAAACGTCCTCCTCAGTTGCCGCGCTCGGTCAGCTTGCCGTCCCGCCGCGATTTGCGCTCCATCGCCGCCAGCGCCAGCCGCGCCGCCGTGACGAAGATCAGCGCCAGCGCCGCCAGGATCGCCGCCTCGGTCCCGACCGAGAGGAAGCGGAAGCCGGCCATGGTCTCCGGATACAGCAGCTGGCGCATCGCATCCATGCCCAGGGTCAGCGGGATGAACGAGGCGGCCGAGGCGGCGATCGTGCCCAGCGCCCGCACCGGGAAGTAGAAGCCCGAGGCGAAGAAGACCGGCTCCTGGAGCACCGCCGTGATCTGCCAGGCGCCGCGGCCGTAGACCAGGAAGATCGAGCTGAGCAGCATGCCCATGCCGTAGAGCGCCGCCAGCGCCAGCAGGAACACGCCGAGGAGCGCCGGCCAGCTCGTCGCATGGTAGGAGATGCCGAACAGGAGCGCGCCGCCGATCAGGATCGCCAGCGCGCGGATGGTGGTGGCGATCAGCCCGCCCAGCGCCATGCCGGTCAGGATCGCCATGCGCGAGGTCGGCGCCAGCATGTAGAGCTGCAAGTTGCCCTGCTCTTTGTCCCAGTACAGCTGCATCGCCATCGACCAGAGCACGTTGAGCCAGAAGGCCGACATCGCCCCGCCCAGCAGCACGAAGCCCTTGAAGGCCTCCGGCGCGCCGAGCGCCTTGTAGACCAGCACATAGGCCATGGTGCTCATGAAGGGCAGCAGGATGTCGAACAGCAGCCAGCTTTTCTCGCGCTGCATGCCGATCAGCCGCGGGTAGGCCCGGCCGATCACCGAGCGGAAGAAGATTGTGGCGGCGCTGGGGCCCTTGCCCCGGCGCGGCGCAGTCGTGGCGCTCATTGGCCGGCCTCGCTTTCGGTGAGCGAGCGGCCGACGAGATGGACGAACACGTCCTCCAGCGTCGGCTGGCGCTTCTCCAGCGAGAGCAGGCTGGCGTTGTGGTCGCCCAGCCGCGCCAGGACCTGGGGCAGGGCGTTGTCGTCTTGCAGGATCAGGCTGATCTCGCTGGTCCCCTCGACCGATCGCCCGCTGATCTGCTGGACGCCGCGCAGCGCCCGCACCTCCTCGGCGAAGGAGCCGTTGACCGGCGTCGTGTGCAGGCGGAAGACCACGTCCTCCTGGAGCGCGCGCTTGAGCGCCGCCGGCGAGTCGCAGGCCAGGATCCGCCCGCCGCTGATGATCGCCACGCGGTCGCACAGCTCGTCGGCCTCTTGCATGTAGTGGGTGGTGAGCAGCACGGTTTTGCCGGGGGTTTCGTTGATCCAGCGCCGGGTGTGGGTGCGCAGGGTGCGGGCGGCCTCGACGTCCAGGCCGAGCGTCGGCTCGTCGAGGAACAGCACGTCGGGATCGCTGAGGAGGCCGCGGATGTAGTTCATCTTCTGGCGGAGGCCGGTGGAGAGGTAGCTGACTTTGGTCGTCGCCCGGTCGGCCAGGCCCATGATCTCAAGCAGGGTGTCGATGCGCTGGCGGGCGGTTTTGCTGTCGAGGCCGTGGAACTGGGTGAACATCCAGAGGTTCTCGCGGACCGTGAGCAGGCCGTAGCCGGAGGACTCGCCGCCCGACACCATGTTGATGTGGCGGCGCACCGCGTCGGCCTCTTTCAGCACGTCGAAGCCCCAGACGCGGGCGGAGCCGCCGGTCGGCAGCAGCAGCGTGGTCATGATCTTGATCAGGGTGGTTTTGCCGGCCCCGTTCGGCCCGAGCAGCCCGAACAGTTCGCCGGGCTTGACCGTCAGATCGACCCCGCCGAGCGCGGTCAGGGTTCGTTCTTTGGTCCTGTATACGCGCTGAAGATCGGCGGTGTCGATCGCGTACTCTGGTTGATGCATGGGGGCTCCTCGCAGGTGAAAGAACTGGTTCGCCGGCCTGACGATAGCACATCCATGTCACTGTTCCACCCGCCAGGAGGCGGAGCCGCCCCCGGCCATGGGGACAAACCCGCGCCAAAACCGGGACGAAATCGTTAAATTAATTTGACACCTGCGGTATCATGCAGCCATCGCACCGTCCCTGGGAAGCTTGTAGCGCCGCACAAGGAGGATCTTGTGGACATCGACACGACCAAGCCCAACGCCGGCCGGATCTACGATTACATGCTGGGCGGCAACCATAATTTCGAGGCCGACCGGGCGGCGGCCGACCAGCTGCTGAAGTTCATGCCCTCGGCGAAAAACGGGATGCTGCTCAATCGCTGGTTCATGCACGATGTGATCGACCGCCTCTCCGAGGCGGGCTTCGATTGCTTCCTGGACCTGGCCAGCGGCCTGCCGACCCAAGGCTATGTCCACGAGCTGGTGCCGAACGCCAAGGTGCTCTACAACGACCGCGACCCGGTCACCGTCGCCTACGGCCGCGAGATCATCGCCGGGCTGCCCAACGTGCGCTACAACCAGTCCAATATCAGCGAGATCGGCGACATTCTGAAGGCGGCCGACGAGCATTTCGCCGGCCAGCGCAAAGTCGCGGTGATGATGGTCGGCATCGCCTACTTCCTGCCCGACGATGTGCTGAAGAACATCATCGACACGCTGTACGACTGGCTGGCGCCCGGCTCGCAGATGGCGCTTTCATGGATGAAGATCAACTACGCCGATCCGCGCACCGAGGCCATCCAGGTGATGTACCGCCAGATGGGCTCGCCCTTCCACGACCACGAGCATACGATCCTGCCGATGCTCGAGCGCTGGGACCTGGGCGAGCAGGGCACGATCCCGCTGACGCAGTGGGTCGAGGCGCCGGAATGGTACGTTCCCGACTCCAAGGACGAGGAGATCGCCGAGGTCTACGGGATGCTTGTCACCCGGCCGTGAGCGGCCGGCTACCGATTGGGTTGTCACTATGGAGAGGGATCAGATCATGGAACGCCTGAATAGCGCGAATCTGGCGCCGGCTGGTGGGAATCCCGGGGGCGCCCAGCAGCCGGATCGCGCTAAGCTTTACCCGGCGGCCCAGGCCGCCTTGCGGCAGAGCGCCTTTGAGAACCAGGGCACGATGTCGCCGTTGCAGCTCAAGAAACTTGGCACGCGGCTGGTCGATCTGCTCTGCGAGCCCGGCGAGGCGGCGCAGGATTGGAGCGCCTTCATCGGCGTCGGGGTCGGCGTCGCCGCGATTCTGCGCGCCGGCCTCGCTGTCCAGGCCCAGCTCGGCGAGACCGGTGGGCAGCCGCAGCTCGAACAGCGCCTGGTTGGGCTCATCCGGGCCATAAGCCAGGCCGAGCTCCAGGCGGTCCGCGACCAGCAGGAGAAGCTGCGCAGCGCCGTTTCCTCCGCCCTGGCCGAGCAGCGCGCCGAGTCCTCGCGCCTGGAGACGCTGCTGGAGGAAGTGTCGACGCCGATCGCGCCAGTCTACGACGGCATCCTGGTGATGCCGCTGGTCGGCGCGATCGACAGCCGGCGCTCGGCGGCGATCACCGAGCAGCTGCTGGCCCAGGTCTCGCAGGCCCGTGCCAGCTGCGTGATTGTCGATATCACCGGCGTGCCGGTCGTCGACACGGGCGTCGCCCAGCACCTGCTGCAAACCATCGGCGCCGCCCGCTTGCTCGGCGCCGCCGTCGTGCTGGTCGGGATCAGCCCCGAGATCGCCCAGACGATGGTCCAGCTCGGCATCGATCTGCGCGGCCTGCCCACGCTCAGCGACTTGCAGGCGGGCGTGTCCTACGCCCTGCGCCTGCGCGGCCTCCATATCGCCCCGCTCGCCCGCCGCTACGCCTGTCTCCCCCGTGCGCCGAGCCGGATGCCACCCGGTGGCTCCCGGCTCGGCGCGCTTCGGGTACAATGGCGGCTGGCGCCGCTCCTGGTTGACAGAATGTCAGGCTGCGCTATAATTTGTTAGATAAACTAACTATTTTGCCAACCAAACGAATGCGACGACGCTTGTCAACCACCCACCGCTACAGGTAGTGGGCTTGCGCCTGAGCCCGCAGGCCCGACGCCATAGGCCGGTTGACAACGGCCCGATCGCGGATATTCAGCGCAGCATTATAGTCGGCAGGCGCCGTATGAAGGCACGACACACAACAGAAGCGCGCTTGGCTTCGCCGGTTCCGCTTGTCGCTGTACCCACAGGCATGGCAGGTCCGGCTGGTGTTGTGCGGATCAACCGCAATCACGACCACGCCGGCCCGCGCCGCTTTGTAGGCCAGAAACTCGCGCAACTGCCGAAAGGCCCAGTTGCTGTGTCGCGCTCGTTACTCAGGCCCGCCAACCCTCGCCCGCTGGCGAATCCCCGTCAAATCCTCGACGGCGATCGCCCGCGTTGTGCGTTGGGCCGTGGCAACCAACTGCTTGCTGATCCGATGGTTCGTAACGGTTTGAAACCGGCGTTGTTTGCCGGCCAGTTTTTTGAGCCGGCGCTTGGCCGATTTCGTGCCGACGCGTTGCAGCTGATTCCGCCGCCGCTGATAGCGCTGACGCACCTGCTCCACCTGCTGGCCGGTATAGGCGGTGCCGTCGCTATCGGTTGCCAACGTGACGATCCCAAGATCAACCCCCAGCGCGTCCGGCGTATCGGCTGGCGTCGGCTCCTCCACCTCACAGGCGGCATAGAGATACCATTGGCCGTTGATGAGTGCCAGGTCGGTCTCGCCGTGCTGCGTTTGCAGCAACTCCCACTGCCGAGGGCCGCACACGAAGGAGATGCGCTGGCGCCCCGCCAGCGTCCAGATCGAGACCGAGCGATCCGGAAGCGCCCAGCGCAGAATGCGGTCATCGTAGGCGATGGCGCCATGCGGGCGAAAGATCCGCAGTGTCTCGCGATCACGTTTGTAGGCGTCAGCGACCTTGGCAATGCACCGCACCACGAGTTGCGCCGAGAGGCTGAAGGCGGCGCGGATGTCTTGGTAGCAGAGGCGGTGCAGATCAAACTGCTTGAAAGTGCGCGACTGCCAGGCCGACTGGCTGATCGTCGTGCAGGCAGCATTGGCCGTCTCCAGCGTGCGCTGAAGCGCGGCGGCCTGTTCGGTGGTGGGGAGCAATTTCACGACAGCAGTCAATATCATAATATGAATATAGCACACATTTGCGGCAGTGGCGAGCATGGGCTCAAGCCGCTGAAGCCGGGCGCTCCGCCCACCGCGAAAGCTGGTGGGTTTTCGCCCCTGAAGGGATGGTTTGTATGAACGATACCCACGCCAACGCCGAACTGTTCGTCCAGCTGCTGGACCGGGTGCGGCGGCTGCCGGTCCATCCGGTCTTCAAGGAATTTTTCGAGCTGGGTCTGTCCCCGTCGCACCTGCGGGCGCTGTTCGTGCTCCGCGGCCATCCCAACATTCCGATGAAGGAGCTGGCCGAGGCCTTGGGCATGACGCCGCCCTCGGTGACGGCGCTGACCAGGCGCCTGGGCGAGCTTGATTTCGTCGAGCGCCGGCAGGATCCCGCCGACAGCCGGCGCGTGATGCTGGCGCTCAGCCCCGGCGGCGCGGCGATGCTGGAGGCGATGCACGCCTCGCATGTGATCGCCTACGAGCAGCTGCTCTCGGGTCTGTCGGGGGCCGAGCAAGGGCAGCTGCTGGATCTGATGCGGCGGGCCGTCGAGTCGATGGAGCGCGCCGTCGCCCGCGAGCATCCCGGCCACGCCTGCCCGTGACACATCCGTCCCGCTTCGGCGCTATAATAGCGGCGTTTTCCGCCGCCTGGCCGCGGCTAGAAGGACGTTTGCATGAACGGCATGGTTGTTGTTCCAACCTATAACGAGCGTGAGAATCTGCCGCGCATTGTGCCCCAGATCCTGGCCCACGACCTGGATATCCTGGTGGTCGACGATAATTCGCCGGACGGCACCGGCGCGCTGGCCGACGAGCTGGCCGCCGGGGACAGCCGGGTCCATGTGCTGCACCGGCCGGGCAAGCAGGGCCTCGGCCGGGCCTACATCGCCGGCTTCCGCCGCGCCCTGGAGCTGGGCGCGCCTTTCATCTTCGAGATGGACGCCGATTTCTCCCACGATCCCAAGTACCTGCCCGCGCTGCTCGGCGCCGCCCGCTCATCCTACGACCTGGCGATCGGCTCGCGCTACGTCGCCGGCGGCGGCACCACCGACTGGGGCGCCGGCCGCCGCTTCATCAGCAAGGGCGGCAACTTCTACGCCCGCCTGATCCTCGGCCTGCCGCTGGCCGACGCCACCGCCGGCTATCGCTGCTATCGCCGCGCGGTGCTGGACACGCTCAACCTCGACGCGATCACCTCCAACGGCTACAGCTTCCAGATCGAAATGGCCTATCGGACCCACAGCGCCGGCTTCAAGGTCGGCGAGATCCCGATCATCTTCCCCGACCGCCGCGTCGGCCAGTCCAAAATGTCGCGCCAGATCGTGATCGAGGCCCTGATCAATGTCTGGAAGATGCGCTTCACGAAGCTGCCGCCGAAGAAGTGAGGGGAGTCGTCAGTCATCAGTCGCCAGGGCCAGGAGACTTTCTGGCGTTACCTGGCACGCCAGCGCTGGGGCTCGCTGCGATGCCCCGGGCCTTTCCTGGCGACTGACGACTGACGGCTGACGGACTCATTCGACAACCGCCGCCCCCCGTGCTATCATCCTGCATCCCGACGCTCCCCATGGCCCGGAGGAACTCTTTCGTGACGAAATCTCGGCGCTGGACGCCTACCGATTTGCTGGAGATGCGCTTTATCTCCGACGCCCAAATCTCGCCCGACGGCTCGAAGATCGCCTTTGTCGAAAGCTGGATCGAAGACATCGAGGCCAAGAGCGGCCCGGCCCGGCCCGGCTACCGCTCGGCGATCTACGTCGTCGACGCCACCGGGGGCCCAGAGGGCGCCCCCCCGCACCGCGTGAGCTACAGCGTGTCCGGCCGCGACGCCGCCCCGCGCTGGTCGCCCGACGGCTCGAAGCTGGCCTTCCTCTCGACCCGCGACGATCATTTCCAGCTCTACCTGCTCGATCTGGCCCGCGGCGGCGAGGCCCGCCAGCTCACCCATTTGGCCTATGGCGTGGCCGAGGCCCACTGGCGCCCCGACAGCGCCGCCCTCACCTTCATCTCGCGCGGCGACAAGGACAAGAACCACAAGCGGGTCGAGAAGCTGCGCGACGAGAAGATTATCGAGCGCCTGCCCTTCAAGGCCGACGGCCTCGGCTTCCTCCAGCCCGAGCACGCCCAGATCTGGATCGTCGAGCTTGACGGCGCGCCGCGCCAGGTCTCGGACCACGCCTTCGACCACGCCGAGCCGACCTGGTCGCCCGACGGGGCCGAGATCGCCTTCATCAGCGTGTCGCGGGCCGAGCTGGAGCACACCAGGATCGCCGATGTCTATGTCCTCAATATGGCCAGCGGCAAGGCCCGTTGCCTGACAAGCTCCGTCGGCCCCGCCTACCACCCCGCCTGGTCGCCGGACGGCGCGCAGCTCGCCTACATCGGCCACGACAACCACATCGGCAACGCCAGCAACGAGGCGCTGTGGATGGTCAGCGCCAAGGGCGGCGACGCCAGATTGGTCTCCGAGGGCTTCGAGTACGGCCTGGAGGATAGTGTCGCCGGCGACTCGCGGCTCGGCCGCTTCCCCTACACGCCGGTCTGGGGCGAGGAGGGCGTGACCTTCATCGCCACCCGCGCCGCCCGCACCAGGCTCTACCGCTGGGCGGACGGCGAGATCAGCCAGCTCACCGCCGAGGACGCGCCGACGATCTCCGGCTTCACCCATCGCGCCGGCAAAACCGCTTTCACCGCCGAGAGCCAGGCCCGCCCCGCCCGCCTGTTCTGCCGGGACGCCGACGGCTCCGTCCGCGAGCTGTTCGATCCCAATGCCGCGCTGTTCGCGCGCCTGGAGACGCCCGAGCCGGAGCATGTGACCTTCAAGGGCGCCGGCGATCTGCCGCTTGAGGGCTGGGTGCTCAAACCGGCCGGCTTCAAGCCCGGGGAGCAATATCCGCTCATCCTTTATGTCCACGGCGGCCCGCACTCGGCCTACGGCCACGCGTTCCTGCACGAGTTCCAGATGCTCGCGGCGGCCGGCATCGCGGTCTTCTACACCAACCCGCGCGGCGGCACCGGCTACGGCCAACGCTTCCGCGCCCTGGTGCGCCAGGATTTCGGTGGGGACGACTACGTCGATCTGATGGCGGCGGCCGATCTGGCCGAAAGCTGGGACTGGGTCGACGCCAAGCGGATGGGCGTGGCCGGCGGCTCGTACGGCGGCTACATGACCAACTGGATCATCAGCCACACCGATCGTTTCGCCGCCGCCAACACCCAGCGCTGCCTCTCCAATCTGACCAGCTTCTACGGCACCTCGGATATCGGGCCGTATTTCGGCGAGGATGAGTTCGGCGGCAAGCCCTGGGCCAATATCGACAAGTTCCTGGAACGCTCGCCGATCCGCTTTGTCGATAAGATCAACACGCCGCTGCTGATCCTGCACTCGGACGAGGACCACCGCTGCCCGGTGGAGCAGGCCGAGCAGCTCTACACCTCGCTCAAGATCCTTGAGAAAACCGTGCGCTTCATCCGCTTCCCGCGCGAGGGCCACGAGCTGTCGCGCTCCGGCGAGCCGCTGCACCGGATCGCCCGCATCGAGTACATCCTGGATTGGTTCGGCCACTACTTGCAGGGCAAGCCGCTGCGCACGGCCGATGATTTCCGCGGCACGGTGGCGGGCGGCTGGGCCGCCGAGGATTAAGGAGCACCCATGGCACTTGCGATCGCAGTCCACGGCGGCGCCGGCGACATCCCGGACTCGCTGCGCCCGGAGCATGACCAGGGCATCCGCGCCGCCCTGGAGGCCGGCAAGCAGGTCTTGCTGGCCGGCGGCACGGCGCTCGACGCCGTCGCCGCCGCCGTGGTGGTGATGGAAAACCTGCCGGCCTTCAACGCCGGCTACGGCAGCGTCCTCAACAGCGAGGGCTTTGTCGAGATGGACGCCGGGATCATGGAGGGCGAGACGCTGGAGATCGGCGCCGTGGCCGCCATCACCGGCGTCCGCAATCCGATCCAGGCCGCTCGCGCGGTGCTCCAGACGCCCCACATCCTGTTCGCCAAAGACGACGCTGAACGCATCGCCCGCGGCGCTGGCCTGGAGTTCGTCGATCCCGAGACGCTGATCGCCCCCCGCCGCCGCGAGCAGTGGGAGCAGGGCCGGCGCGAGGTGAAGGTCGACTCCGGCGCCGATCAGGCTGGCAACACTGCTGACGGGCTGGCCGACACCGTCGGCGCGGTGGCGCTCGACGCCGCCGGCCATGTCGCCGCCGCCACCTCGACCGGCGGCCTGAGCTTCAAGCCGGTCGGCCGCGTCGGCGACAGCCCGCTGCCCGGCGGCGGCTTCTACGCCGACGACCAGGCCGGCGCCTGCTCGACCACCGGCTGGGGCGAGAGCATCGCCCGCGTGCTGATGGCCCGGCGGGCGGTCGAGGGGCTGGAGCGCGGCCTGTCCCCCCAGCAGGCCGCCGAGGCGGCCGTCGCCCACTTGGGCGCGCGCATCCCCGAGGGCGAGGGCGGCCTGATCCTGGTCGGCGCCGACGGCGAGGTTGGCGCCGCCTTCAACTCCAACCGCATGACCCACGCCTGGTGGACCGACCGGGCCGGCGAGGACCGGGTCGTGGCCTAGGTCTTCGGGGATCGGTTGTCCGCCCCTCGGTTGCGGGCAGGCCGGGGGGGAGCGGCGATCCTGCGGCTGCCCGCCTCCTGTCAGCTTGGCGCGCCGCAGGGCGGAGGATGCTCGCCGTGTACCAGGCTCCATTAAATGCCCCGCCGCCGTCGCCGGGCAGCATCTGGCTGGGCGCGCTTGTGGCGGCGGCCATGGGCTTGACCGGGATGTGCCTTTGCCTGGGCCTGCCGCTGCGGAACACCTCCAGCATCGTCTGGTGGGGCGGATCGCTGGTCGGCGCCGAGCTGGCCGCGTGGGTGACGCTGCGGCGCCGGGCGCGGCGCGGCCACGCCGCAACGGAGTCGCTGCTGTTCTGGGGCGTGCTCTCGCTCGCCGCTGCGTGGCTGCTGGGAACGATCAGCCTGTTCGTCTATGCTGTGATGACAATAGGGTGACGCTGGCCCTGCGCGGGGACAATCGAATCCAGTCCCCGATTCCCAATCCCCGCTCCCCAGCCAGCCGTATGCCCCTGCGAGCCGTTGATTGACGCGCGGCGCCGCCCGAGCTGCGGCCGCGCCTGGGAGCCGATTGATGGGACGAGCGCAACGCCTGGCCTGGGCCAGCTACCTGTTTCTCTGGTTCTGGAGCGTGCCGCTGCTGGCGCTGGATCTGGTGCCGCCCGGCGGCGAGGCTATGGCCAGCGTGATGCTGATCCTGCCCGGCGCGCTGGCGGGCTGGCGGCTGCTGGAGCGGGGCGGGCGGCCCGGACGCGCCGCCGGCTGGCTGGTGATCGGCGCCATTCTGGTTGGCTCGTGGGCGGTCGAGCACCTGGGCGTCACCAGTGGCTGGCCCTTCGGCCGCTACCGCTACGAGGGCGTCCTGCTGCCGACGCTGGTCGGTGTCGTGCCGCTGGCGATCCCGTTCGCCTGGCTGCTGGTTGTGCCGGGCGCGCTGGAGCTGGCCCGCCTGCTGCTGCCGCGCGCCCCGCTGCCGGTCCTCGGCCTGCTCGGCGCCACGCTGGCGATGCTCCTCGATATGGTGATCGAGCCGGTGGCCGTCTACGTCAACGGCTACTGGACCTGGCTCGACGCCGGGCCGTTCTACGGCATTCCGACTGCCAATTTCATCGCCTGGTGGGTGGTCTCCGCCCTTTTCTGCGTGCTGCTGCTCCTCTATCTGCGCCCGGCCTGGCGCGCCGAGCCGCAGCCCGCCCTCGATCTGCCGGCCATGCTCTATCTGCTCAATCTCGCCCTGTTCACAGTCGTCGATCTGGCCCGGGGCCAGCCCGGCGCCGGCCTGCTCGGCCTGGCGCTGCTCGGCGCCTGCCTGGCGGTCCTGCGCTGGCGCGGCCACCGGCTGCGGGCCGCCCTGCCGCCGCTCGCGCTGCTCCGCCGCGCTGCGCGTTAGCAGCCGAAAGATGCTACTCCGGCGCTTCGTGTCGCGGCTGGCGCTCCCAGAAGGAGCCGCCATCACCCGCCGCGAACGTCGCCAGGAAGCCGCCGAGCGACGGGTGCGCGCAGCGCCAATCCTGCCGGCGTTCAATTCCTGCGCCGATCACGACGGCGCCGCCCCAGCCGTGATTTCAACCAGGCTGGGGCGGTTTTGCGGCGCGAGGCGGGGACGCTAGCGGTCGGCGAGATCGTCGAGCGACTGCTCCAGGTCGCCGAGGATATTGGCGAGATGGGCGGTGCGCCAGCTCTTGTTGGGCCGGGTCAGGCGGGTCGGCCGCAGCGAGCCCTCCAGCAACTGCTGGACGCGCTCAAGATCGTCGCTTTCCAGGAGCTGGGCCAGCTCGGCAGCCACGCGCCGCCTGCTGATGGCGATGCCGTGGCGGGCTAGGACCGACTTGTAGTAGTCGTACTGGTCGGCCAGGCGCAGCGTCGCCGACTCGTAGCCGTGGCGCGCCAGCTTCATCCTGGTGCTGTAGCGCATCACATGGTCGGCGAAGACCAGCGCGTCGTCGCGGCGCGGCTCGATCAGGATGATATCGACATCGGCGTGCTTGTGGCGCAGATTCTTGAGATGGTAGTGCAGGCCGGCGTGGATGAAGGTGCGGAAGACCTGATTGCCGATCGCCTGCATGCCCTCGTCGGCGATCGACTGGCCGAGCTTGCGGTCGCTGTTGTCGAACGGCACCAGCGGGTTGATGCAGAGGATGAGTTTGGCGCCGCGCTCGATTGCGATATCGAGGCTGGCGGTGCCGCGCACGCCGCCGTCGATATAGTCGACGCCGTCGATCCGCACCGGCTCGTAGACAATCGGCATGGCCGTCGAGGCCGCTACCGCCTGCGAGATCGGTACATCGCGCAGGGCGCCGCTGCCGAAGACCGCCCGGTCGCCGGTGTCCAGCTCGGTGGCGACGATGTACAGCTCTTTTTGCAGATCGGCGAACGAATTGACGCCGCGCGTGCCGAGCAGCTTGCGCAGGTAGCCCTCGATGCCGTGGCCGCTGTAGACGCCGGTCGGCAGCCCCTCCAGCATATGCCACATCCAGTCGAGCGGCGAGAACTGGCGCGGGTGCATCACCGCGTCCAGGGTGCGGCGGAACAGCACGCCGGGCAGGCGGCGCGAGCGCTTGGCCAGGCCGCGCAGATTGGGCGCCAGGATGTGGTCGCGGCGCAGTGAGCCCGTCTCGGGCAGCGCGCCCTCCAGCGTGCGCAGCAGCTCGCGGGTCGTGATCCCGTTGGCGAGGCAGGCGCCGACCAGGCTGCCGGCGCTGGTGCCGACATACATATCGAAATCATTGACAGTGTGGGTTGAGAGGAGATCGTCGACGGCCCGCAGCGCGCCCAGCTCGTACACCGCCCCGGAGATCCCACCGCCTGCGAGAACCAACGCGCGCTTCGATCGTTTGTGTTGTGCGTTCATGGTCGGGCCTCGTCGCCCGGCTACAGCGGGTAGCCGCTATGCGTCGTGGATGACGCGGGATTATCGAAGGAGTTGCTCGACAAGATTGGCCAGCTGCTCGACTTGCTGCTTCAGGTGCTCCACGTCCGAGCGATCGGGGAGGTCGGCGGCGCGGGGCTGGTCTTCGGCGGTTTGCAGCAGCAGCCGGCCGATCCGCTGGCACTCCTCCTCGGACAATTTGCCCTCATCAACCAAGTGCTCAAGCCGCAAGCGGATCTCGCTGTCGACCAGCTCGTCGCCGCCGAGCGACGAGAACAGCGAGCGCCGCACCTGCGAGAGCGTCTTGCCGCTGGTCTGGATGAGATCGGAGAGGATGGGGATGGGCAGCGGGCCGGAGCGGCGCCCTTTGCTGTGCAGGAGAATCTGCGACAGCGTCTGGACCGTCAGGTCCTCGCCCGTCACATTATCGACAACCCGCACATCGTTGCCGGCCCGGATCAGCTTGCCGATGCCGTTGAGGGTGATGTATTGTTTGGCGTTGGTGTGATAGAGCTTGCGGTTGCCATACTTTTTGATGAGTTCCACCGTTGGCCTCCTCAGTACGCGTGTGGGATGCGAATTATACCACAGCGCGTCATGCCCGCCATGCGCGAACAGCGACCGGGAAGGCTTCCCAGTCGCTGTCCGTGGCGGGCCGGCGAGCTTTAGCCGCGGCTCTTCTTCAGTTCCTCGACGCGGGCCGAGAGGAGCGCGATCTTGTCGCTCAGCTCATCGATATCGCGCTTGGAGGGAATGTTCATGCGGTTCAGGACCTGCTCCAGCCGCGACTCGACCCGCGACTCGACCTCGTCGGCGGTCTCGGCGACTTCGCGCTTGCGGCGGGCCAGCACGTCCTTGATCACGCTGCGGGCGTCGCGCTCGGCGATCTCGCCGCGCTCGACCAGGCGCTGGACGAACTGCTCGACCTCGTCGGTGGTGACCGCCACGGCGCCCACGGCGGCCAGCATCAGGCGGCGCACGCCGTCCACCAGCGGGGTGGCCTTCTCAGCCACGTTGTCCTTGATCTCGTTCAGTTTGACTTCGATCTCGTCGGTCATGGGGTGAACCTCCTTGTTCGTTAGGCGACGACGGCTTCGTTCCAAGCGGCCTCGATCCGGCGGTCCACGTCGCGAAGCACCGTCACCCGCTTGGCGTGGGTCGACTCGTAGGCTTTGACGTGGCGCAGCTCGGCGGCGCTCAGGCCGGCCAGCCGCTCCACGACGTCCTCGGCCCGCAGCTCATTATAATCGGCAAACGGGGCGGCGACTTCGGTGTTCTCGGTCAGGCGCAGGTTGATCTGGCGGTCGACTTCGCGCAGCACGGTGACGCGGCGCTGGTTGGTGGCCTCGTACTGCTCGACGGTGTACAGCTCGCCGATGCTCAGGTTCGGCAGCAGGGCGTTCACTTCGTCGACGTTGAGATTGGCGTAGTTGGCGACCGGCGCGCCGGCGGGCTGGCCGGCGTTCAGGTCGCGCAGCTGGGTGTTGAGCTGGGCGATCCGGGCGTCCAGCACCTGGAGGTCGCGGCGGGTGGGGATGTTGAAGGAAGCGAGGACCTCGGTCAGTTTACGCTCGGCGGTCTGCTCGGCGTCCTGGACGTCCGCGTTCAGCTTGCGCTGCTCGCGGCGCAGGCGCTGGTTGAGCTTCTCCAGCTCGGCGCGGGTGCTGTCGGCGACTTTCTCGCCGCGGCGGACCAGCTTCTCGAAGGTCTCTTCGGTCGTGTCTTTCGCCAGGCCGGCAATGCCCAGGCTGGCCAGCCAGGAGCGGCGGGCGGTTTTGCGGGCGGTCTTGATCTGCTCTTCGGTCTTATCGGCGATGTCGCGAACAAAGCTCATCGTGTCCTCCTTTATTGGGTTGTGTCGTGGACGGACTGTATAACGCACTGTGTTATTGACAATATAACACGCTGCGTCATGAATGTCAAGTGCCGGAATTCACATTGCCGTGGCGCGATTGACACCCGGGCCGATCTCCACTATGCTGGCCCATGGCCAGGGCAGCGGAGTCAGCGGCAGCCCGGCCGCGCTGGCATTTTTGGCTCCGCAGGGAGGGCTTGATGGCTCAGCACACGCGCAACCGCGCCCCGACCGCCCGCCTGGGCGGGCTGCTCGCCCAGCTGGTGCTCGGCAGCCTGCTGACGGCCTGCGGCCAGGAGCCTCCGCTCAAGCTAGGATTCGCCGGCGAGCTGACCGGCAAGCAGTCCGATCTCGGCGCCCACGGCCGCGACGGCGTGCAGCTGGCGGTCGAGGAGCTGAATGCCGGCGGCGGCCTGGCCGGGCGCCAGCTGGAGCTGGTGATCCGCGACGACCAGGGCACGCCCGCTGGCGCCGTCGCCGCCGACCAGGCGCTGATCGAGGCCGGCGTCGTGGCGATCATCGGCCATATGAACAGCGCGCAAACCCTCGCCGGCTTGCCGGTCACCGAGGCGGCGGGCATGGTGCTGCTCAGCCCCGTCGCCACCACCCCCGAGCTGAGCGGCCGCGCCGATCATTTTTTCCGCATCGTGCCCACCCACGAGAACCAGGCCGAGGCGCTGGCCCGCCACATGATCCAAAACCGCCGGCTCGATCGGCTGGCGGTGATCTTCGACACCGACAACGCGGCCTTCAGCAAGAGCTTCTGGGAGTCGTTCGCCGAATCCTACCGCAGCTTCGGCGGCCAGGTGACGGCCGAGGCGCCCTTCGCCGCCAGCCAGAACCCGGATTTCGCCGTCCTGGTCGCCCCGCTCGCCGCGAGCGACGCCGACGGCCTGCTGATCATCACGTCGGCGCTTGACGCCGCGCTGATCGCCCAGCAGACGCGGCTGCAAGGGTGGCCGGTGCCGCTGTTCTCATCAGCCTGGGCGCAGACCGACGTGCTGCTGCAAAACGGCGGCATGGCCGTCGAGGGCATGGAGTTCACGATCGCCTTCGATATCAACAGCCAGGCGCCGGCCTATCAAGATTTTCGCGGGCGCTTCGAGCAGCGTTTCGGCCGCGTGCCGACCTTTGTCGAGGGCGAATCTTACGAAGCCGCGCTGGTCTTGTTCGCCGCGTTGGATCGCACCGGCGGCCAGGCGGCGGGCTTGCGCGAAGCCCTGCTCCAAACCCAAAACTTCGCGGGCCTGGTCAGCCCCATCACCCTCGACCAATACGGCGATGCCATGCGGCATATCTTTTTGGTGACTGTGCGCGACGGCGCCTATCAGACGCTGCCCACCGTCCTGGTTCCCGGACGCAACTGATGCCCGCCGGCCCGCCACCCACGCTGAAACGCCTGCTGGCGCGGCTGATCGCCTTCCGGCTGTTTCTGCCGCTGCTGACGATCACGGTGCTGGCGCTCGGCCTCGGCGCCTATCCGGTGATCCGCAACATCGGCCAGCAACAGCTCCAGCTCACCCGCTCGCTGTCCCATGCGGTCGACGATTACCTTGAGCAAACCCGCCGCACCCTGGTGACGCTGGCGGCGCTGGTCGACGGCGCCCCCAGCGCCGACATCCGCCGGGCGCTGGACGCGACTTGGCGCGGCTACGGCTCGTTCGACGCGCTCTCCTACCTAAGCGCCGAGGGCCGCATCTTGGAGCTGGTGCCGGAAAGCGCCGGCTACCAAGGGCTGGACATGTCGCGCCAAAGCTACTTCCAGACCGCGCGCCAGGGCGAGGTGACGATCTCCAAGCCGTTTATTTCGCCCAGGACGGGCCAGCCCACGGTGTATCTGGCGCTGCGGCAGGCGGGCGGCGAGGTGCTGGTCGGCGAGCTGAGCCTGGCTGGCTTGCAGCAGGCGGTCGTCGCGGCCGCCGGCGCCACCGACCAGCGCACCATTTTTATCGCCGACGAGGTCGGCACGGTGCTGGCCCATCCCGACCAAGCGCTGGTGGCGCAGCAAGCCAACGTCGGCAACCTGACGATCGCCCGGCGCGGGCTGACGGAGGACACCACGCTGTTCTACGCCGCGCCGGCGGGCCTGGTCCTGGGCAGCGCCACGCCGCTGCGCCAGGAGCGCTGGGTGGTGGTCGCCGAAGCGCCGCTCCTGATTGCGTTCGGGCCGATCGCCGCCGTGGTCGCGCTGACCTTTTTGCTCTCGGTGTGCGCATGGCTGTTGATCGCCTGGCAGCTTCAGCGCCAATTCGACCGCCACGTCAACGGGCCGCTCATCCGGCTCGGCCAAGGGGCGGCGGCGCTGGCGGAGGGCGATTTCGCCGGCGAGGGACCGGCCGGCGACTCGGCTGCCGGCCCCGGCGCGCTAGCCGAGATCGCCGACCTGGGGGCGGTGTTCCAGCGCATGCGGCGCGCCATCCAGTCGCGCCAGGAAGATTTGCTGGCCAGCGAGCGCCGGCTGCGGCTGATCCTGGAGCATATGCCGGTTATGCTGGATGCGTTCGACGACGAGGGCCGGGTCCTGTTCTGGAACCGGGAATGCGAGCGGGTGACCGGCTACGCCGCCGCCGAGCTGATCGGCGACGCCGGCGCGCTTGAGAAATTGTATCCCGACCCGGGCCAGCGGGCGGAGCTGCTGGCGGAGTGGACGGGGCCTGCCGAGCGCGGACCGGGCAGCGAGCGCCAGATAACGGGCAAGGACGGCCGCCAGCGGACCGTGGCCTGGTTCACGATCGCCCACGAGCACCCGGTGCCAGGCTGGGCGCACTGGGGCATCGGCGTCGATGTGACGGAGCGCAAGCGGCTGGAGGAACAACTGCTCCAGGCCCAGAAAATGGAGGCTGTCGGCCAGCTCGCCGGCGGCATCGCCCACGACTTCAACAATCTGCTGACGGTCATCCTCGGCTACGTTGATCTGGCGCTGTTCGAGCTGGAGCCCGCCGACCCGGCCCGGTCGAGCGTCGAGGAGATCCAGCGCGCCAGCCAGCGGGCGGCGCGGCTGACTCAGCAGCTGCTGGCCTTCAGCAGGCGCCAGGTGCTCAAGCCGCGAGTGGTCGATCTGAACCAGGCGGTGGCCGAGCTGCAAAGCATGCTGGGCCGGCTGATCGGCGAGCAGATCGACCTGCGGCTGGTCGCGGGCGCCGGCTTGCGGCCGATCTTTGTCGATCCGGGGCAGATCGAGCAGGTGCTGATGAATCTGGCGGTCAACGCCCGCGACGCGATGCCGCGCGGCGGCCGGCTGGTGATCGAGACCCGCGACGCCGAGATCGCCGGGGAGGGAGGCCCGGCGCCGCCCGGCTCCTGGGTGGTGCTGGCGGTGACCGACACCGGCGTCGGCATGGACGAGGCGACCCAGGCCAGGCTGTTCGAGCCCTTCTTCACCACCAAGGAAAAAGGCCGCGGCACCGGCCTGGGCCTGGCGACGACCCACGGTATCGTCAGCCAGAGCGGCGGCCACATCAACGTGCGCAGCGCGCCGGAGCAGGGTTCGACCTTCGAGGTCTATCTGCCGCCGGCGGCGGCCGGGGCCGATGCGCGGGGCAGCGCGCCAGGCCAGCTCCCGGCCCAGCGGCGCGAGCCCGCCGATCGCCTCGCTAGCCTGGCGACCATCCTGCTGGTGGAGGACGAGGCGATGGTCCGCGAGCTGGCCCGGCGCGCCCTTGAGCAGCAGGGCTACCGCGTGCTTCAGGCCGATTCGG